>DAOPXQ010000014.1:0-12289 GCA_035352395.1 Treponemataceae bacterium
CTTTCCCGAGTCGATGTGGGCGCTGATACCGATATTCCTCATCTTGGAAATATCATAGGCCATATTCTGTACCTCACTCATTATTGTTTTGCGAAAAACGCAAAAGTTTTCATAAACATGTAATCACTTGCAGTATATCGAAAACAATAATAAGTGACAAGGTAGCGCCTTCCTACGGAAAATCGGCCCGGACCGAGAGGCTGCCTTCATAATCACTTTTTAGCGGCTTGGACGAAACGGAAGCGACGATCATCCAATCGGCGAGCGAGTCGTCGAAGGCGAGGTTTACGCGCGCGATGACCTCGATTCCCAACGGAGACTGGGGCTTTGACTTACAAAATATTCCCTGTAATTCCGCAGCGAGCGGTCCAATTCTCGCGATTTTGAGTTTTGTCGAAACCGTTCCGTCGGACCAGGTTTCGGGTGAGAATTGACTGTGGGGAAAGCTTACGTTGCCTGAGAGATCGACCCTCAGAATCGGGGTAAACAGTTCGGGAATGCCTAACTTCGCCGATATCTTCGTTTCCTCGTCGTCAGTGTCGGTTTTCAGGCTTGCGTGGAGGTTATTAAGCGTCGCTTTCAGTTCTCCCCCGCCCGAAAAGAGGGTTTCGCCGCCTTCGCTCATGGAAAGATTAGTCGTTCGCTTGACGGTGAAGGCTGCCCCTGCGGCAAGTTCCTCCGAGGGGCCGCCTGGTAGGGGAATTCGGATCGAGCCCGAGGCGCATCCGCTTTGGCGTATTTTAAGGAGCGTTCCATCCAGAGTAACGAATGAAGGATCCCCAAGGAAACATGAAATTCCCGTACGAAATAGTTTTCCCGCAAAACCAATATCCCCGGTAAAGGCGAGTTTTGTCGGCGAAAACGGGCTGAGATTCGCCATTCCCATTAGATTTCCTGAGAAGGGGCCTAAATCGAACGCAATTTCCGCTCCCGGTAACAGAATTGATCGCTCCGGCAAGGTTTGTTCCGGTAAGAACCAGGAATCCTCCGCGTTTGCCGACCTATGGGCGACCCCTGAAAAAATCGATAAGGATAAAGCGGGTCGTGCGTCTTTTTTCAGAGGAATTCCCAGTGTGCATTGCAACCAAGCGGGTTTTTCCAGGGGTGACGTCGGCGAGGCGAATGAAACCATGCCGAGATACTTTGTTTGACATTCAATGCCGAGGTATTCCCTTCCTGTAGCCCACGACGGACGAATCGTCGCGCCTGCCCGCACCCCAGCGATAGACGCGAAGGGCGAGAGGCCGCTTCGCGACGGGCTCGCCATTCGCGCCGGCAGACCTGACCATGAGATTGAGCCCGCGAGGGCCGACAATGCTTCGTTTGGGGTGAAGTCGACCGTCCAGGAACGGGGCGAAAAATCCGGAAATCGTGGTTGATCCAGAGACGGCGTTGGCGCGCGAGAGGCGAATCGATATCCCAGAATCGGATTTTCCGCGGTGACTTGATAAGTAATGGTGTCGTCGAATATCGCGGTTTGCGAGATGGAAAATGGGAAGGACTCGGCGAAAAGGGGGAGGGCAATGGGTGATTGGATAAGTGCGAAAAAAACAGAAGTGATAATGGCGAGAGGGATGTTCTTCATGCGGGATTTTTCGGGAGAAGGGAGTCCTTCTGCCCGAAAAAACCGCGATTATCGGCGTTAGCCGGTCGTTACTTTTTTGGCTTCACTTCGGAGATATAGCTCTTGGCGCAATCCGGGATTTCACGGACCGTCACAAGCCAATATTCGGCCTCGGCCTTAGTTTTATACGGGCCCACGCGAACGCGGTACGAGGTCTTTCCGCTCGCGTCCTTCGTGAAGATCTCGGCGTTTAGATAGTGCGCGGCGAGCGCGTCGCGCGATTTTTCCGCGTTGATCTTGCTCGAGAACGAACCGGTCTGGATCCAGTACTCCGTTACGGAAACCGCTTTTTGCTGGGCGGTTTTGGCGGGAGGGGCCTTGGTCGCGGTCGCCTTGGAGGAGGTTGCCTTTGACGCGGTCGCCTTGGCCGTTCCGTCCGCTTTCTTGGCGGATTCGGACTTAGTGGGCGTATCCTTTTTCGCGGTCGCTTTCGTCGCGTCCGCTTTAGCGTCACTGGCTTGCGTATCCTCGGCGGGGCTCACGGTGAGCCTTCCGTTTGAGCCGGGCGTAATCTGAACCTGGGTAACCCCATCGGTCGTCACCGTCGCGAGGGGATCGGTCGTTCTGGTAAGGCCCGACACGTCCATCGCCCCGTAATTCGCCGCGGTGTTGTCGCCGTTTACGATCGTCAGATTGATGTTGCCCTGGGGCTGAAGGTTTTTATCCAGGCCAGGGGCAGAACTGCCGTCGCGTATCCAGGAGTCTGGGTCGGTTTGCTGGTTTTGCGCGAGGTCAGAGGGCTGACGTGCGTTCGTTTGGGGCTGGGGAACGGCAATCGTTTGCTGAAGGTTCGTTCCGGCGCTGCGCGACGGGAAATAGAGCAGGCAAGCGAAGCCGAAAATGATCAGCACAAAAAGACAGATCGCCACGACGATCCACAGTATCCTTTTTTGTTCCATAATGCGCCTCAGTATCCCTTGTTAGAGAGTAGTTTCAGGAGCCTCCTTTCGAGGGCCCCGGTGCTTCCACGGTTGTGTACCCTCTGAATATCGACATTTTTAGAAATGTATTGAGAGAAGAGATTCTTTTGGGCCGAAAATCGCGCGAAAATCTGCCTGAATGGGAGGTGATCCCTCGTTCTCGCGCGGAAAAGGCGGATTGGCCACCATGCGTCGACGAAGATGACGAAGTCGCAGCGATCGAGTACCGGGGACTTGTGGAGAAGCGGGGCGTTGATAACGACCGGCAGATCCGGGTTTGCGTCGATAAACGCGTCGAGAAGCTCGTTGATCCGCGGATAGACGATGGACTCATGACGGGCGAGGAGCGAAGGGTCTGAAAAGACTATTGAGCCGAGCGCCCTCCGGTCGAGGGATCCGTCGGGCTTTGAAAGGCTAATGCCCCGGCCTTCCGCGATATCCTTAAACGCCTCGAAAACCATATCGCGGCGATCATCGAGAGCCTGATGGGCGGTCTGGTCCGAATCGACGACGGCGAACCCGAGCCGTTCCAAGATGGCGGAAGCCTCGTTTTTTCCCGCGCACATCGGGCCGGTAAGCCCGATGACGGGATGGGCGCGATTGTCCTTGTACTTTCGCGTCGCTTCGATCAATGGAAGTCTCCCCAGCTTGGGCCCGACTCCACGCTGACGCGGAGCGGAACGGCAAGCTCGATGACGCCCTCCATCTCGGCCTTCAGCAGCTCGCGAACGCGCGGGACCTCGGCCTTGGGCGACTCGAGGATCAGTTCGTCGTGAACCTGGAGCAGCATCCGGGTTTTTAAGCCCTCGCGGCGGAGGGCTTCGTCGACGCGGATCATCGCGGTCTTTACGATGTCGGCGGCCGAGCCCTGGATCGGGGTGTTGACCGCGATGCGCTCGGCGCCCGAGAGCTCGAGCTTGTTGGCGCTCGTTATTCCCCGGATGTAGCGCCTGCGTCCCATGATCGTCTCGACGTAACCCGTTTCCTTCGCGCGCTCCTTCGTCTCGGCGATGAAGCTCGCGACCCCGGAGTAGGTGGCGAAGTAGGTATTGATAAAGGACGCAGCCTGCCCGCGCGGGATGCGGAGCTCGTTCGCGAGCCTAAATGCGCTCATCCCGTACATGACGCCGAAGTTGATGGTTTTCGCCACGCGCCGCATCTCGGGCGTGACCGCGTCGGGCTCGACCCCGAAGATAAGGCTGGCGGTCCGGCGGTGCACGTCGACTCCCGTCTTGAACGAGTCCACGAGGTTCGCGTCGCGAGAAAGATGCGCGAGGATGACGAGCTCGATCTGCGCATAGTCCGCGGAGACGAGCTCATATCCCTCGCACGAGCGGAACGCGGCCCGGATGCGCCTGCCGCTCTCTTCGCGGATCGGGATGTTCTGCAGATTGGGGTCGCGGCTGGAAAGCCTACCGGTCGCCGTTCCCGTCTGCATAAAGGAGGTATGCACGCGGCCCTCGGCGTCCGCGAGCGCGGGGAGGGCGTCGACGTAGGTGGATTTCAGTTTCGCGAGGGCGCGATAATCGAGGATCTTTCCCGGCAGCGCGTCCTCGGACGCGAGGTCCTCGAGTACGGAGGTGTCCGTCGAGTATCCCGTCTTCGTCTTTTTCCCCGGCGTGAGCTTCCGCTCGGTAAAGAGCACTTCCTGCAGTTGTTTGGGCGACGCTATGTTGAACTCATGCCCGACGAGGGCGTAGATATCCTTTTCCGTCGCGTCTATGTCCTTCGCGAGCTCGATGGAGAAGTCCGCGAGCGATTCCTTTTCCAGTCGGATTCCCGCGAGTTCCATGTCCCCGAGAATGGCGATAAGGGGCATTTCCAGATTGGAAAAGAGCCCCGTTTGCCCAAGCTCGTTGAGCTTGGGGGCGAATTTGCCGTAGAGCCTGAGCGTTAGGTCCGCGTCCTCGGCGGCGTATTGGATGGCCTGCGGGACGGGAACGTCCGCGAAGGTTTTGCCCTTCGGCACGACGCCGTCGTAGGGTATCGTCTCGAGCCCGAGCTGGCTTGTCGCGAGCGACTCAAGAGCGAAGGATGACCAGTCCGGGTCGAGTATCCATGCTGCGATCATCGTGTCAAAGAGCTTGCACGAGGGTCGCCGATCCGGCAGGGCATCGAAGGCCCCGGCACCCTTAAGGATTTGATAGTCGAACTTTCCGTTATGGAGGATGACGAGCATTTTTCGCTCGCCGAAGAGGCGCGTAATTTCCGCGAGCGCGCTCGCCTCGGGCATTACGGGGTGCGCCGTCTCGCCGAGTTCAGGCGTTGGCCCGCGAAGGGGAACGTAGATCGCCTCGCCTTCCTTTACGGCGAGCGAGAATCCGACCAGGGTATCCTTCGCCACGTCGAGTCCCGTCGTCTCGCAATCGAAGGCGACGTACTTTTGCGCGATCGCGACGTTGATAAACGCGCGGAGCTTCGCGGGGTCGGTAACGCCCGTGTAGGCGCCTGAGTTCTTGACCGGCGCGGTTTGCGGAAGCCCGTCCGAAAGCGGCGCCTGTAGGACGTGCGCCTGCTCAATCGCGGAGCCTTGCGTGTTCGCGGGCGTTTGCCCGTTCGCGCCGCCACCGGCTTTCGCGCCTGAGCTTTCCGCCGCGCCGCTTGAGCCCAGGTTTTCGTCGGGCCCGTAGAGCTTGGCGATGGAGGGCAGTCCCGCGCGGAACAGGAGCCGCGCGGCCGCGATTCGGTCCAGCGACTCGCATGCGTAGGTTTCTAGGTCATTCTCGAGCGGAACTTCGTAGCAGAGGGCGATCAGCTTTTTGGAGAAGTACGCCATCTCCTTGCCGGCGGCTATCTTGGCGCCGATCGCGCCTTTGAGCTCGTCCGTATGTTCGTAAATTCCGTCCAGCGTCCCGTACTGCGCAAGGAGCTTGAGCGCGGTCTTGTCCCCGACGCCCATTACCCCGGGCACGTTATCGGAGGCGTCGCCGGTAAGGGATAAAAGGTCAAGCATGAGCTCCGGCCCGATTCCCCATTCGGACTTAACGCCGTCCGCGTCGATCGCGTCCCAGCCCCCGGTCTTGCCGGGCTTGAGCATGGTGACGCCGTCGCCGACGAGCTGCATAAGGTCCTTGTCGCCCGAGATTATCACGCAAGGCCTTTTTTCCGCCTTGCACCTTTCGGCTATCGACGCGATGACGTCGTCGGCCTCGAAACCGTCCTGCCTGACCGACGCGATGCCGAGCGCGGTGAGTATTTCTTCTATTATAGGTACTTGCGCGTGGAGGTCTTCCGGGGTTTTGGCGCGATTCGCCTTGTATTCGTCGTAGATTTCGTGCCTGAAGGTCGGGGTCCGCGAATCGAACGCGACGATGAAGATCCCCGGTTTATACTGCTGAAGGAGACCGTGAAGATTCCTGAAAAAGCCGAAAACGGCGGATACGTTTTTTCCTTCCGAATTGGTCAGAGGCTTTGAAATGAAGGCGAAGTAGGATCGATAGATTAGCCCGTAGGCGTCGAGGACATAGACGGCTTGTTTCATGAAGGGAGTATACCATGAAACGTTATTCGCGTGCCGTTAGGTATTGATGTCCACGCGCGAGGCGGTTTGCGCGTCACCGGCATAGACGCTTTGCCGCTTTGCGTAGGGATTGTGGATCGATAAGACTTTTTGCCGAAGTACCAGCATGTGGCTTTTCAGGAGTTCACGGTTTTTCTCGTTCTGCGCGAGGACGTCTTTCTTGAGGTGCTCGAGGTCCGTTTTTAGGCGGGGAATCTCCGCGTCCGTCGTTCCCGGATGCGCGGTAACGTACATTCGCTCCAGGGGGTCGATGACCTTCTGGATAGTGTAGAGCTCGGAAACGATGGATTGCTCGATCTCGGTATGATGGACGATCGCGTCGACGTTGTCCGACGTGATCATCGACTCCTGCTTTTCAAGCACGATAAGATATTCGCGGAATTTCTGGCGCTGCTCCTCGAGCAGCTGCCGGAAGCGTTTCAGAATGGCTTTTCGCTCGTCGATCTGCCCTTGCGTCAGATCCTCGGGTATCATCGCTTGGCCTTAACCCGCGATATTGATGCCCGCGGGCGTGGATTGCGTTGAGCTCGGCGTGGAGGCCGTGTTCGCGACCTCGATCCAGGCGGATCGGAGCTGTTCCATGAGATCCTTTACCGAAGCGAGCTTATCCTTGTTCTTTTCGATGTTTCCCTCAAGAAGCTGCTGGTTGAACCAGGTGTATAGCGACAGGAGGTTCTTCGCGATCTCCCCGCCCGCGTCCATATTAAGCGAGGTCATCAGCTCGGTGATGATCTCCTGGCTTTTCATGATATGCGCGTTAAACGTCTCGATTTTCGCCGGATTCTTGGCCAGATCCTCGTCGTAAACGGTAATGGCAAGGCCGATCCGTTTAATCGCCTCGTCATAGAGCATGACGACGAGCGACCCCGGACTTGCGGTCCGTACCCTGGTCTCGCGGTAAGCGCTTAATGCCTGATTGTAACTCACGACTCTTCTCCCCCCGGTCCGCAAAGCGGACTTCTCTCCCTATCCTATCGGCTCTGGTTAGCTTTACTTTAGAATATAATCCCTAAAAATGCCAGAGAAAGATGATGTGATTAAATGCCTCGACTAGCGGGTTTTTTTTTCGTATTATAAATATAAGGCGGTACTGCAGAGTTATGAGCGATGACGATTCCAGAAATGACGGAGAGAAGAAAGATAAGGACGATCCGTTCAATTTCTTTAAATTAAGTCCTGAACCGGGTTCTTCCGGCAATAAAAATAGCCCCAAGATGCCTAAAATACCGATGTGGGCCATTATTCTCGGCGTTTTCGGCATTATGGTCGCCGCTCAGTACTTTATGATGCAAAAATCCGATTCGACGATTCCTTTTTCGGATTTTAAGATCAGGGTGATGTCCGGCGAGATTTCGCGCGTAGAGATAGCGTCCTCTCACTTCCTGGGCTATACGGGCTCATCTGGATCGTTGACTCAGCAAAAGCCATCGCTGAATCCTTTCCAGAATAACGCTAATAAGCAAAAGGTATACCGAACGGTAGGTATACTGACAGAAGACTTCATCAAGCAAATGGACTCCATGCAGGTCGTTTATTCGATCCAGGCCGAGGAAGGCAACGCTATCCTCGATTTTATCCTGCAATGGATTCTGCCGTTCGCAATCTTCTTCTTTATGTGGCGCTTCTTGATGAAGCGTATGGGCGGCGGCGGTATGGGCGGCCTTGGCGGAAGCATTTTCTCCGCCGGTCAATCCAAATCCGCGGCCGTGGAAGAGGGAAAGGTAACGACGCGATTTACCGACGTCGCTGGCGTCGATGAGGCGAAGGAAGAGCTTGTCGAGGTCGTGGATTTCCTGAAGTTCCCCAAAAAATACACCGAAATCGGCGGAAAGATTCCGCGCGGCGTCCTGCTTGTCGGCCCTCCCGGAACGGGAAAGACCCTGCTTGCGCGCGCGGTCGCGGGGGAGGCGGGCGTTCCGTTCTTCCGTATCTCCGGTTCGGATTTCGTCGAGATGTTCGTCGGCGTCGGCGCGAGCCGCGTGCGCGACCTCTTTAAGCAGGCAAGGGAAAAAGCCCCCTGCATCGTGTTCATCGACGAGCTCGACGCCATCGGAAAGAGCCGCCTTAACACCATGAACTCGAACGACGAGCGCGAGCAGACGCTTAATCAGCTGCTCGTCGAGATGGACGGATTCGACACCTCGAGCGGGCTCATCCTTCTCGCGGCGACGAACCGGCCCGACGTCCTTGATCCCGCGCTTTTGCGCCCCGGCCGCTTTGACCGTCAGGTCGTCGTGGACCGCCCCGACGTAAAGGGCCGCGAGCAGATCCTGAAGATCCACGCGAAGAACGTAAAACTTTCCCGCGAGGTGGACCTTGGGGCCATCGCCCGCACGACGAGCGGTTCCTCGGGAGCGGATCTCGCGAACATCATCAACGAAGCCGCTCTACTTGCCGTTCGCGCCGGCCGGAAGGAAGTCCAGATGGTCGACCTGAACGAGGCCGTCGAGAAGGGCATCGCCGGACTGCAGAAAAAGAGCCGCGTTATAAAGGAAGAGGAACGCAAGATCGTCGCCTTCCACGAGACCGGGCATGCCATAACCGCCGCCTTTACCGACGGCGCGGACAAGGTTCATAAGGTATCGATCATACCCCGCGGAATCGCGGCGCTCGGCTATACGATGCAGATGCCGGAAGAAGACCGATACCTGCGTACCGAGGGCGAGTTGATCGGCGAGGTAGACGTGCTGTTGGGCGGACGCGCCGCCGAGGAAGTCGCGTTGGGCGTGTGCTCGACCGGAGCATCGAACGATTTGTCCCGCGCGACGGAGATTATCCGCCGGATGATCACCGACTACGGCATGAGCAAAAGGTTCCGAAACGTGGCCTTGAGTCAGCATGGCGCCGGATACGGCAGCGCCGACCCCAAGTTGGTCCGCGATTACGCCGAAACGACGCAGCAATACATCGACGAGGAGATCGCGCGCCAGATTTCCGAGCGGTTTGCCGCCGTAAAGGATCGAATTCAGAAGAAAAAGCCCTTGCTCGACTATATCGCGGCGCGGCTTTTGGAAAAGGAAACCATCGAAGGTAAGGAATTCAACGAGATCATCGCCGCGGAGGCAAGCCTGAGTCCGGCCTAAAACAATTGACGGAACATTGTCTTTCTGCTTTACTGGAAGGATGAATACGCATTTTCTCCGCAAGATATCGTGTCTGCTGCTGTGCGTTTGCGCCGCCGGAATAGTTTCGGCGCAAACGATCACGACGGCAGATGCTTTTTTTTCCACCGTTTCCGATAATTACGCCAAGATAAACGACTACGCCGCCAATATCGCCATAACGACCGGTTCCCGCGGCGAGTCGATGAGCGGCCGCGCCATCTTCAAGAAACCGAATCTCCTGAGGATCGATTTTACCAACCCCGACCAGCAGACTATCGTCTTTAACGGCGAGGTTCTTACCATATATCTACCATCTTATAACGTCGTTCTGAACCAGACCGTCGACAAGGGCGGCGGGGCCTCCGGGGCATCGCTCGCGACCCCTCAGGGATTGTCCCTGATGAAACGCTATTACTCGATCGCGTACGAAACCGGCCCGGACCCCGTCGCGATTGACGAGAAAAACCCCGAACAGGTGATCGTTCTCGTGCTTTCGCGCCGAACGACGACCGAGATGTTCAGGACCATTCGCCTAATGATCTCCCCCGACACCAAACTGATCCGCAGGATCGACGCCCGAACGATTTCCGGCGACCAGATCCAATTTGACTTTACCGGCTACTCCCTTAACCAGGGCATCCTTGATAACCGCTTTGTGTACGATTCGCCCGCTTCCGCGAATATGTTTAACGATTTCCTCTTTTCTGAGTGATGGAGAATTACATAAGTATGGAAACTTTCGGAAAAAAACTGACAGAGGCCCGCACGGCGCGCGGCCTTGATTTCGACCAGGTATCCCGCGAGACGAACATCACGAGACGTTATCTTGAGGCTTTGGAACGGGAGGATTTTTCCGTGTTCCCCGGCGAGCCCTATCTTCTGGGATTCCTCCGCAATTACTGCGAGTACCTCGGATTGAACGCCAACGAGATCATCTCGGCGTATAAAAACCTGAAGATTCAGGAAACACCGATTCCCCTGAAGGAATTGATGCCCAAACGAACCCTTACCGACGCGATCGTCGGTAATCCCAATACCGTGAAGATCGCCGCCTCGGCCGTCGGAATCATATTGGTCGTCATTATCGGCATCACGATAATCGGCCGGCTCAAGAGCGCCCCCGCGGTTCCCGCGGCCACCGTGACTCAGAGAACCCCCGCCGCGTACGAGGTTGCGGGCGATGGCTTCAAGGAGCGCGTCTATGAGGGCGACACCCTTTCCGTTACCGCGCCTTCCGGCGTTTTCAAGATGAGCGTTAAGGCCACGGCCCCCGCTCTTAAGCTGGAGACCCCCGTCGGAGACCGCGTCATCGAGCTCGGTCAGGATCTCTTGATCGATCTTTCGGGCGATAACGTGCCCGACGTCAAGGTATTCGTCGCCGACCTCTTCAAGAACGATCCCTCGAAGGGCGCCGACGTGCACATTTCGGCCGGCGAAGAACTCGCCGCCGCGGCCGCCTCTCAGCCCTCCGCCGATGCCGTCCCCTCGGACGTCACGATCACCGCGACCAACGCCCCCACGGCGCCCGCCGGCAAGCAGACCGTCCTTTTCGAGGGCGGCTCCGCGTATCCCGTGACCATGAACGCGACGTTCCGCGGATACTGCCTGTTCCGCTACGAATCAGACCGAACCAATCGCGAGGAACGCTACTACCAGAAATCCGAGCTTTTAACCGTGCAGGCCAATAACGGCATCCGCGTCTGGGCGTCGAACGGCAACTCCGTCAAGCTGCAGATGATCGCCGGCGGTAAGACCGCCGATCTCGAAGTCGGCCGCCCCGGCGAAGTCATCGTCCGCGACCTCAAGTGGGTTAAGGACGAGGATTCCGGTCGGTTCAAGTTTGTGGTGATGGACATTGACTGAGAAGAGTTTTTTCCTTGATCAACATGGCTGCGCCAAGAATCAGGTTGACGGCGAGCTTCTGATCGGCATTCTTCGGGACAAAGGTTGGGTAAAGACCGACGTTCCCGAGGAAGCTTCCCTTATAATAGTAAATTCATGCGGATTCATCGAATCCGCGAAACAGGAATCCCTCGACGCCGTGATCACCGCCCGCACGGCGTATCCCGGCGCGAAGGTGCTGCTCGCCGGATGCCTCGCGGAACGCTACGCGACCGATCTCGCCGAGGGCCTCGAGGAGGCCGACGCGTTTTTCGGAAACGGCGACCTGTCGCGCCTCCCGGAACTCCTTGACGAATTATTCCCGAGCGAGGCGAAACCTCGCGCCCAATCGACCGCCAAACCGACCTTAGTGCCGGCGCAAAAAGGCGTCTGCGGCGGCGATCGTCCGGAACTCCTTTCCTTTCCCCGTTCCGCGTTCGTTAAGATTACCGAGGGCTGCGATAATCGCTGCTCCTTTTGCGCTATCCCGATTATCCGCGGCGGATTGCGGAGCCGCACCGTCGACGACATAGTCGCGGAATGCCGCGCGCTCGTCAGGCGCGGGATATTCGAAATCAACTTGATAGGCCAGGATCTCGCGGCGTTTGGCTCGGGAGAGGGCGATCGCGTCGCGGAAAATGCAGCGGCGGTAACCAATGCGGCCGCCAATACGGCGCCAAGCCCTCTGTCGCTTCTCCTTTCCGCCATATCAAAGATCGAGGGCGACTTCCGCGTCAGGCTCCTGTACATTCATCCCG
Source organism: Treponemataceae bacterium (assembly GCA_035352395.1). Lineage (GTDB taxonomy): Bacteria > Spirochaetota > Spirochaetia > Treponematales > Treponemataceae > Teretinema. Next base: position 11,808 of record DAOPXQ010000014.1, read on the forward strand.
ATCATTTTCCGCGCGACATCCTGCCCATTATGGCGGCCGACCCGCGGTTCTATCCCTATTTCGACATTCCGTTTCAGTCGGGCGACGATACTATCATCAAGGCGATGAACCGGCACGGAACCGCATCGGGATATCTGAAACTCGTCTCCGATATTCGCAAGGCGTTTTCCGGGGCGAAAAACCCCTACGGGACGATCGCGCTCCGAACGACCTTCCTCGTCGGGTTTCCCGGCGAGACCGACGATTCCTTCGCCGCGACGGCGCAGTTTATGGCGGACATCCGCAGTATGTGGTCCGGGGCTTTCACTTGGTCATGCGAGGAAGGGACCGTCGCGTCCACTATGAAAAAGCGCGTCCCCAAGAAGACCGCGCGTTCGAGGATGGAAGCCCTGCAATCCCTGCAAATCGATATAACGGCGGAAGAACTCAGGGTTTTCGTCGGGAAGACCGTAGAGGTTCTCGTCGAGGAACTGATTCAGGAA
>DAOPXQ010000014.1:12389-13904 GCA_035352395.1 Treponemataceae bacterium
CCGTTCCCACGTCGCGACTCGCCCTTGGACGGGCCTGGTTTCAGGCGCCCGAGGTTGACGGCGCCGTCGTGTTGCAGTTCGAGTCCGATCAGCGCGACTCGAGCGGGAAACCTATTGATGCGGGCTCGGTCGTCAGCGCCGTCATTATGGCGGTAAACGGGGTAGACGTCGAAGCGGTGGTGAGATGAATGCCGACGCCTGGCTTTCAGTCCTTAATCCGGAACAGCTTGAGGCGGTAACCCACGAGGGCTCTCCGCTTCTGATTCTCGCGGGCGCGGGCTCCGGAAAGACGCGCGTCATCACGACCAAGATCGCCTGGCTCATTCGCGAGCGCGGGGTAGAGCCCGAGTCGATCCTCGCGGTAACCTTTACCAACAAGGCCGCGCGCGAGATGGCGGAACGCGCCGCCCGCATGGAGCCGCGTTCCGAGCGCTCTGTGCTCAGAACCTTCCATTCGTTCGGGGCCTGGCTTCTTAGGCGCAACGCGGCGCTCGCCGGGCTCGACTCAAACTTTACCATCTATGACGACGACGACGCGGTCACTCTCTTGTCGAAGGCGATACCGACGATGACGCGCCAGCAGGCGTCGTCCGTCGCCCACAAGATATCGCGCGCGAAGGATTATTGCCTGGGGCCCGATAGCCCGCTCCTCGCGGAGATCGACCCGGACCCGGAGTTCGCCGAGGTGTACGGGATCTACGAAAAGCGCCTTCGCGAGACGGGTAACCTCGACTTCGGCGACCTGATCCTCCTTCCCGTAAAACTCCTTCGCGAGCACCCCGAGGTTCGGGATCGCCTAAATAGCCGCTTTCGCGTCGTCATGGTCGACGAGTATCAGGACTCGAACGTCGCGCAATTCGAGCTTTTAAAGGCGATCACCGGACCCGATACTTACATATGCGTCGTCGGCGACGACGATCAGTCGATATATCGATTTCGCGGCGCCGAGGTCAGGAATATCCTGACCTTTCAGGACAGCTTTCCCGGCACGAAGATCGTCCGGCTCGAGCGCAACTACCGCTCGGTCGCGCCGGTGCTCGCCGTCGCGGGGCAAGTCGTCGCGCATAACGAGGGCAGGCTCGGGAAGACGCTGCTCGCCGAGCGCGGCGGCGGCAAGAAGCCGGTGCTCGCGTTCCTCGGCAACCAGGACGAGGAAGCCTCCCTGTGCGCGGAGATGATCCAGAACGCCCACAAGCGCGGCGTGCCCTACGCCGACTGGGCCGTGCTCTATCGAATGAACGCGCAGTCGCTCGGCTTCGAGACCGAGTTCCTTCACCGCAAAATCCCGTACCGCGTCGTCGGCTCGCTCAAGTTCTACGAGCGCGAGGAGATCAAGGACGCGCTCGCGTTCCTCGCCCTCGTCGCGAACGGCAGGGACGAGGTCGCGTTCCGCCGAATCGTCAACAAGCCCGCTCGCGGGCTCGGCGAGGTGACGCAGGACAAGATCGTCGACGAGGCGCGCCGCATCCTGTTCGGCGGCGCCGACGGCGGCCCCTCGGAAATGGGCGACTTCGT
>DAOPXQ010000014.1:14004-18199 GCA_035352395.1 Treponemataceae bacterium
CCGGCGCGAGCTCAACTATCGCCGACCCGCTCGCCGAGCGATGGAAGGTCGGCCGGAAACTCTTCCATGACGATTACGGTTATGGTATGATCACGAAATCCTTCCGCGCGGAGGAAGAGCTTGTCATCATGGTCCGATTCGAGACCGGCGGCGAGAAGCGCTTCATGCCGAGGTATCAGGCCAAGAGCCTGCTTCTCGTGGAAGACTGATAGGGGATAGAACATGGACGAGAAAAAAAACGCGATAGACGAAACGACCTTCGCGAACCTTCTGTACCTTTCGCGGCTTTCGCCCGAGAGCACCAACGTCGAGACTCTCGCGGCCCAAGTGCGCCAGATAGTCGACTACTTCGGCGTGCTTTCGCAGTATGCCGGCGACGAAAATCCCTACGACGCGTACCCCGCGACGACCGTCGAGACCCTCCGCTCGGGCGACGTCGTAAAATCCCTCGAGCCCGGCGACCTCAAGAAAATGACGGGCGAGTTCATGGACGGCTACTTCCGCGTGCCCAAGGTACTTGGAGAAGGCGCCTAACGGATTTGTAATATATGGGCGGCTCCTTGAGTTACCGACCGCGCTACGCGCGCCCGCTAACTCAAGGACCGGGTCTTCCGCTCCAATCTTCCGAGTCGCCGTCCCGTTCGGGCCGGCTCCCCGGAAGGATTTCCGCTGCAGCCCCTGCCGCGGCGAAAACGGGCGGGCCCGTTTTCGCTTGGAGTTTCCGCCTTTGGCGAAAACTCCACCACGGTGTGTTACAGCGAATACGATTTTGCAATATAGATAAGGAAACGAGTATGAATATATGCGACATGAGCCTCGTCGAGCTCAAGAAGAAACTCGACTCGGGCGAACTGACGAGCCTCGCGATCGTCGAGGCGTATAAGGCCGCGTACGAGGCCGACGAGAAAACGAACAAGCCCCTCAAGGGCTATATAGAATTCTACGCGGACGCCTTGGACGCCGCGCGCAAGGCCGACGCGGCCCGCGCCGCGGGCGACAAGCGACCCCTTCTCGGGCTTCCGTTCGCGCTGAAGGATAATATCTCCGTACGCGGAAAGTCCTGTACGTGCGGCAGCAAGATCCTCGCGGGCTACGTCGCGCCTTATAACGCCACCGTCGCCGAGCGGCTTATCGCCGCGGGCGCCATCCCCATGGGCCGCACGAACATGGACGAGTTCGCGATGGGCTCCTCCACCGAATACTCATGCTACGGCCCGTCCCGAAACCCCGTTAACCGCGACCTCGTGCCGGGCGGCAGCTCGGGCGGCTCGGCCGCGGTAGTCGCCGGGGGCCAGGCCCCGTTCGCGCTCGGCACCGAGACCGGCGGCTCCGTCCGCCTTCCCGCGTCCTACTGCGGGCTCTACGGGCTCAAGACCACCTATGGAACCTTAAGCCGCTACGGCGTCGTCGCCTTCGGATCCTCCCTCGACCAGGTCGGCCTCCTTTCCCATAGCGTAGACGACCTCGGACTCGCGCTCTCCGTCATGGCGGGCCGCGACGAGCGCGACGACACGAGCGCCGACCTCGACTTCTCCTCGCTCGCGAACCTTAAGCCCGCGGAGATCAAGGGCCTCAAGGTCGCGATCCCCAAGGAATTCATGGACGCCAAGGGACTCGACCCCGAGATCGCCGCCATCTTCGAGCGCGCGCGCGAGTGGTTCGTCTCCCGAGGCGCCGTCGTCGAGACCGTTTCGATCCCCGTGCTCGAGGCCTCGATCGGTTGCTATTACGTGATCGCGCTGTCCGAAGCCGCGAGTAACCTCTCTCGCTTCGATGGTATCCGCTACGGGCTCCGGAAGGACCCGGGCGACGGCTTCGACGAGCTCTACGTAGCCACGCGATCCGACGGCTTTAACGCCGAGGTCAAGCGGCGCATCGTCATCGGCAACTACGTTCTTTCCACGCACTTCTCCGGCGACTGCTACAAGAAGGGCATGAGCGTGCGCGCGCGGATTCAGCGCGACGTCGGCGAGGTCTTCAAGAAATACGACGTGCTAATCTGCCCGACGAGCCCGACCGTCGCCTTCCCCATCGGGAGCAAGGTGGACGACCCTCTCGCGATGTATCTGTCTGACCTCTTCACGACCTTCGTCAACCTCGCGCGCATCCCGTCGCTTTCCGTCCCGTTCGGGACGACCAAGGCGGGGCTTCCGGTCGGCGTCCAGATAGCCGGCGCGCATTTCGCGGAAGAGAAAATACTCAAAGTGGCAAAGGCATGGGAGGCGTCCAAATGAGCGAAACGATGAAGACTTTTAACGCTGGCGCCGTAGTCCATACAGACGGCGAGGGCGCCTCGGCCCTACAATACGAAGTGATCATCGGCTGCGAGATTCACTGCGAGCTCCTCACGAAGACCAAGGCCTTCTGCGATTGCGAAAACCGCTACGGCGGAATGCCGAACACCCGCGTGTGCCCGGTGTGCCTCGGGCTTCCCGGCGCCATGCCGAAACCGAGCCGCGAGTACGTCGAGTTCGGCGCGATCGCGGGCTTCGCGCTCGACTGCGAGGTCTCTACCTTCACCAAGTTCGACCGCAAGCACTATTTCTACCCCGACCTCGTAAAGGGCTACCAGATCACGCAATACGACCTTCCCCTTTGCAAGGACGGCCACGTCATGATCAACCTCGCGGCCGCCGACGCCACGCCGGACCTCAAGAAGGTTCGCATCGAGCGGATTCACCTGGAGGAAGACGTCGGCAAGAGCCTTCACATAGAGGGCGCGCACAGCTACATCGACTACAACCGCTCCGGCGTCCCGCTCATAGAGATCGTTTCCAAGCCCGACATGTCGAGCCCGGAGGAAGCCTCGCTTTTCATGCAGACGATCCGCGAGATCCTCAAGTACATCGGCGCGACCGACGGTAACCTCGAGGAAGGCTCGATGCGCTGCGACGCGAACATCAACCTCCGCGTCATCGAGGGCGGCAAGGAATTCCGCACCCCGATCTCCGAGATCAAGAACATGAACTCCTTCAAGGCGATCCGCGACGCCTGCGCCTACGAGGTCGGCCGCCAGCTCCGCGAATTCCGCGAGGACCGCCAGGTCTTCAATCAGGGCTTCAAGGTGACGATGGGCTGGGACGAGCCGAAGGGCGAGACCGTCGTGCAGCGCACGAAGAATTCGTTTATCGACTATCGCTTCGTCGTCGAGCCGGACATTCGCCCCTTCACTTTGAGCCCGGAGTTCGTTTCCGCCGCGCGCGCGAAGGTAGGGGAGCGCCCGGCCGAGAAGCGCGAGCGCTTCAAGCGCGAATACGGGCTTTCCGACTTCGACGTAAACACCCTGACGACCGACCGCTCCCTCGCCGAGTGGTACGAGGCGGCGGCCAAGGCGTCCAAGGATCCCAAGAAGGCCGCGAACTGGGTACTCGCCGAGGTGCTTGCCGTCGTTAACGATCGCCGCCTAGCGCTCGCCGACCTGAAGATCGGGCCTGAGCACGTCGCGGGCCTCGTCAATCTCGTCGTCGCGGGCTCGATCACGAGCAAGCAGGCCAAGGACGTCTTTACCGAGATGCTCGAGACCGGCGATAAGCCGGAGGCGATCGCCAAGGCTCGCGGCATGGAAGTCGTCAGCGACGCCGGGGCCATCGAGAAGATCGTCGACGAGGTCATCAAGGCGAACCCGGGGGCCCTCGAGGACTGGAAGAAGGGCAAGACGAACGTGGCTGGCTGGCTCTGCGGCCAGGTGATGAAGCTTTCCAAGGGCCAGGCGAATCCCGCCACGGCGACGGCGCTCGTGCAAAAAAGGCTTGCGGATCTCTCATAACGAGATACAATTACCGTATGACGGAAGAACCAAAAGTGATTAACATGACGGATGAACTTCGAAAGCGCTACGGCACCGTCCGCCGCGCCTTCGAGTATCACCTATACACGGCGAAGGGCGTTCGCCTGCTCGACCTCTGCCAGGAGGGCGGGCAAGCCATCCTCGGGTGGCGGAGCGGCCGCGCCAAGCTCGCGCTTAAGAACATTCTTGACCGGGGCATCACCGGCACCTTCCCGACCGAGGCCGACGACGAGCTCGTCCGCGCCGTTCAGGAGATCCTTCCGCAGTACTCCGTCGTCCGCTGGTACTCCTCGCGCGAGCGCGCGGCCAAGGCGTGCACCGCGTATCTTGGGCTTTGGAGCGACATGCCCCTTATCGAAAGCCCAAGATACGCGGTGCACGCCTTGGCCGCGCGCTCGCGCGAGGAGT
>DAOPXQ010000015.1:0-18088 GCA_035352395.1 Treponemataceae bacterium
TCGACGAGGCAATCCTGAAACGCGGCACCCGTGGACCGGAGGTCGGCGTCCGTCGCGGCTAAGAGGGCGAGCGTCCTCGCGGTCGCGGCGCGATCCCACCGGCGGGAGGCCGACCGGTATTGGTCGATCGCGCGCTTACTGGTAAAGCCCGCCTTCTTCAGCGAGAACTCGTCCGTCGCGCCCGACTCCGAAAGGCGATGCCAGTCGGCAAGGCGACGAAAGCAGAAGGTAAGGCCCGCGACGAGCTGTACGGGCGAGGATTCCTTGGAAAGGGAGAGCTTGCGGTAAATCTCGATCGCGCCCTCAAGGTCGCCCTGGGCGAGCCGGTCGAACAGCGTGAACGGGCTTTCCTCGCGATTGTGCGCGAGCAGGTTCTCGACGTCGGTCTCCGTTACGCGATGCCCCTCGGGGTAAAACAGGGTAAAGCGCGAGCAGGCCTCGCGAAGCGCGTCGGTGTTGTTCTCCACGAGTTCCAGGATGGCGCCGACGGCGTCGCCATCGACGCTGAATCCCGCCTTCCGGAAAAAATCGACGACCCACTGCTCCTTGCGGTTCTCGAACATCTCCCAGAAAATCCGCTTGTTTTCCTTCGGGATAAGGGCCTCGAGTTTCTTGTCGACCCCGGTCTCCTCGGAAACGAGTATGAGCGAAGCGTCGGTCACGCCCGAGGATTCCTTGACCCAGGCGGAAAGCTGCTCTATCTCGTCGGCCTTCTTTATCGCCTCGACGCCCTTTAGCACGACGAAACGCGCGTCCGCGAACAGCGAGCCGTTCTGCAACAGCGAGATCACGTCCCCGACCTTCACGTCCGAGACGTAGAGACTATGCGCGTCCAGCGCCCCGGAACGCTTTGCGGCGGCGGTTTTAAGCTGTTCGATTGCGGCGTTGCGTTCGCCGATCTCTGGGCCGGTAAAAAGCCAAACGGGCGCGGAAGAACTCATCGATGACCCTCGTGCTAATTTGATGCTGGCGATTATAGCCTATCGGGACCCTTTTTGTCCGGCCCTTTTTGCCCGGTCTTTTTCGATGCCCCGACGACCCGCGACGCGAGTTCCGAAACCCCCTGAACGGCCTCGGCGCACTCGTCCCGCGCGTGCGGGACCATGAAAAACGAGGCATCCCCGGAAGCGACCCGCTCAAGTGACGCGCACATCGACGCGACGGGCATGGAAAGCCTATACGCGAAAAGATAGGCGATTATCGCCGCCATAAGGAAAATCGGCAGGCAGAAGGTGACGAATATCCATACCCCCATCAACGGAAGGAAGGGCTTCAGGCGATCGATGATGGCCGCCCTCTCGCGGGCGTCGGCGATTAGCTCGCGCCGCGCGGCGAACCCGATCGGGATGATCGAGGCGTACGCGCAGACGTAGGTCTGGTTGTTGTAGCGCACCGTCTTCCCGAAGCGGTTAAGGTCGGCCGCGTCGCCGGGCAGCGAGAAAAAACCGTCGCGGATAAAATCGATCGACTCGCGGGGCACGAATCGCCCCAGGTCGCCGGTCTCGAGGATGGTCGAGTACGCGACCCCGTCGGGCCCGCTTTCCCGCAGGTACACCTGGCAGGCTATCGCCTCCGGGTCGATCGAGCGCATCGGCACGATCCAGTCCGTCGGATGGCGCCGGTAATCCCATATCGCCGATCCCGTGAAGAACCTGTTCGCGGTGTTCTGCACGGCGCGGTTTCTCTCCTTGAGGTACAGCGAGACGATATCCTCGGCCGCGGAAAGCGATTCGGATATGGAGCGGGAAAACCAGGATTCAAGCGTCGCGCCAACGTAGCGGCCGACGATCACGGTGGGGGGAAAGGCGGCGAGAAAGACTATCGCGAGGACGGAAAGGAACACGCGCCGCCTAAAACGGCGGGCGCCGTCGCGATGCAGGGAGTCGGACACGATGCCGAACAGGAAGAGCCCAAGGAGTACGAGCATCCCGAACGGGGTCACGACCAGGACGAGAATGCCCCGCGGCGTATTAAAAAGGTCGGAGGAAAAAACGCCGGCGAACGCGCTTCCGGCGAGCATGAACGCCGCCGCGGCGATCAGAAGGTACATGAAAACGAGAAACGGAAACGTATACAGCCCCTTTGGGGCGGCTCGTTTGATCTCTTTCAATCTTCCTCGAATTTATTCTCGAAGAGGGCCTCGATGGCCCCCACCGCTTCCTTTTCGTCCGCGCCGTCGGCGCAGATGGTGAGTGTCGAGTTGTAGCTTGCGGCCATGGTGATAATGCCCATAATCGACTTGGCGTTGATCCGGGTATCCTCCCGCTCGATCAATATCTCCGAGGCGAATCGGTTCGCCGTCTGTGCAATTAGCGCGGCCGGTCTCGCGTGGATACCGGCCCTGTTCTTGATCGTAACGGTCTTCGTGGTCATCTCGTCATCCTTCAATATGAGTCATCGGCGCCGTAATACGGCGCGCGCGCTGCGTCGGTCTCAATCCACTTAAGGACGTTCTGGTTGAACTCCTTGGCGGAAAAATATCCCATGCTCTTAAGCCGCTCGTTCATCGCCGCGGTCTCCAGGATGATAGGAACGTTTCGGCCGGGCTTTACCGGTATCTCGAGCTTCGGCACCTGGACGCCGAGTATCTCCATCGTCAGTTCCTCGGTGCCGAGCCGGTCGTAGACCTTGTTGGCGTCCCATTCCTCGAGCTTCGCGACGATCTGCACTTCCTTCCGCTCGCGGATGGAGCCGACCCCGTAAAGCTGCGTGATATTGATGATGCCAAGGCCCCGGATCTCCATATGGTGCCCGATTATCTTATTGGCGCCCTGCCCGATCAGGGTATTTCCGTTCACGCAACTGATCTCGACGACGTCGTCCGCGACCAGGCGGTGGCCGCGCTCGATCAGCTCAAGGGCCGTCTCGCTCTTCCCGACGCCGGAGTCCCCGAGGATCAGGATGCCGAGGCCGTACACCTCGACGAGAACCCCGTGGATCGAGATGCGCGGGGCGAAGATATTCGACAGGATGCGCAAAAGTCGGCCCTGAAACTCGCTCGAGTCGAGGTCCGTCTGCAGCACGGGGCAGCCAGTCTCCTCGGCGATGGCCAGAAAAGCGGGCGCCGGGTCCAGGCTATGGGTAAAGATGCAGCAGGGCAAATCGTAGGTGAACATCTGCTGTATCGTTCCGATGCGTCCTTCCGAGACAATCTTGTTGAGGTACGCGACCTCTCCGCGGCCGAACAGCTGAATGCGCTGATACGCGAAGGAATCGTAAAAGCCCGAAAGGGCGAGGCCGGGCCGGTTTAGGTCCGGGATGGTAATGTCCCGTACTAACCCCCGCCTGCCGGATATGCACCGGAGGTCCAGGGAATCGTGCTCCTTGAGGTCGAGCCCAAGGAGATCCAGCACGGAAAGCCGTTTCGAAGCCATATCTGACTATACCCTTACCGGTAGGGTCTTGTAAAGCGCGGGCGAAAAGCCAAAAAAAGGCGACCCCCACGCGGAGGGCCGCCATCAAACGGTCATTTCTTTTCCTGGATCTTGTCCTTTTCCTTTTTCACCTTAAGGTCCAGCACGTCGATCAGCCGGTTCATGCCGGCGTTAAAGTCAAAGTCGTCGACGGATACGTGCCCGTTCCCGCCCCATCGGAAGTTTACGGTGCAATCAAAATAGAAGTTTCTCTTATCGAGCTTTATGTTAAGCAATAGGTCGGTGAGCAGATCATCCGCATAGCCGAGCCTTTCGAGTTTTTTGTCGATAAATGCCCTTCGGTCGTCATCCAGAGTGAATTTTTCCGCTTTGATGTTGATGTTCACGTAGAACCTCCTTGGGTAATCGACGGCCCGACGGCCGCCTTCCATTAAATGATACTACCGTTTTTGGGTTAATGCAAAATGAAGTTTCAGCCCCGAGGTCGATCGAAGGACGAGCCCAGGTCCAGCTCCGCGCGGTACTTCGCCACGGTGCGCCGCGCGATCTTTATCCCCCGCGACGCGAGCAAGTCCGCGATCTTCTGGTCGGATAGCCCCGATTCCGACTCCTCGACGATCTTCCTGATGGTTTCCTTGACTCCCTGTTTGGAGAATTGTCCCGAGGAATCGGCTGACCCCGAACCAACCTGATTGGAGAAGAAATACTTGATCTCGAAAAGGCCCCACTCGCACCGAAGGTACTTGCCGTTCGCGGCGCGCGAGACCGTCGCCTCGTGCATCCCCGTTTCGTCGGCGATGTCCTTCATGCGAAGGGGGGCGAGTTTGGATGGTCCATAGAGGAAAAAATCGCGCTGATAGTCGATGATGGCGCTTACGACCTTCAATATCGTTTCCTCGCGGCGCTTCAGCGTGTGGATAAACCATTGCGCGTCGCGGACCGGTTCCCGCGCGAAGTCCCGCGCGGTACGGTCGACGGCGGCGGGATCGGCTTCCTCGAGGGCGAGAAACTCGGGCGACACCCGCAGCACGGGGATCTCCTCGCCGTTTATCTCGGCGGAAAGGCCATCCTCGGTGCGTCGCACGATGACGTCCGGCGCGATCCAGGACCCCGGCTCGCGGTCGTATGCCCTACCGGGAAAGGGGTCAAGGCTCCGGACGATCTCGAGGATTCCCTCGGCCTCGTCCGCGTCAACCGCGAGGGAGGGGTCGCCGGTCTTCTGCAGGGCCTTGGCGAGCGTGTCGGCCCTACCCCGCTCCAGCGTCTCGAAATGGTTCTCTATGACGCGCACGGTCTTCGCGAGCAGGGGATCCTTCGCGAGCTCGGCGTCGAGCGCGACCCGTTTTCCGCCCGTCGCGAGAAGGCGCGCCTGCACGGAAAGGGATTCGCGAAAGTCGGCGGTCGCGCAGCCCGAGGGCTCAAGCCGCCTAACGGCCTCAAGCGCCGCGGCAAGACGATCTCCCGCGAGCCCGTCGCCGACGGGGCTTTCGCGCGCGGCCGAGGCCGACGCTATTTCTACCCCGGCGAGTTCGGCGGGCGGAACGATATGGAAGCCGTCCGCGTCCAGGTTTTGCACGACAAGTTCCGCGACCGACCGCACGGCGGGGTCAAGATCGATTTCACCCAATTGCGCGAGCAGGTGTTCCTGCAGGGTTTCGTCATGATGCAGGACGCCCTCGATAAAGTCGCGATGCTCGTCGCTTTCCTCGTCGCCGCCCGAGCCAACTGTCCCGACTCCGGGGGTGGAGGCGCCAATATAGCGATCGCGTAGACCATATGACTCTATCGGGTCGGACTCTATCTCCAACGCCGGGTTTTTCTCAAGCTCCTCGAAGATTTGCTCTCGCAGCTCCGCGTATGGGAGGGACATGAGCTTGAGTGACTGCACGAGCTGAGGGGTCATGTTGAGGCGCTGTTGCTGTACGAGTGACTGTCTCTGGGTTTGCATACGCGATACCGTAAACATACGGGTGAAACCGGGAGGGGGTCAAGGCGCAGGGCGCGCTTTCCTCGCATGGCGCCACCGACGCCAACGACGAGTCCCGCTCGCTTGCCTTCCGCGTCGGGAATCCGGTATCATCCCACCATGACACATACAGAGACCCTTAAAAAATACGCGATCTCGGTACCGGAGATCTTGCTGCCGGCCGATAAATCGGATCTCTCCCGATGGGCGGTCATCGCTTGCGACCAGTTCACCCAGGACAGGGACTACTGGAAAAAAGCGGCCGCCGCGACCGAGGGAAAGCCCTCGACCCTCAACATGATACTCCCCGAGGTATACCTCGAGGACGGTGGGCGTAAAGAGCGCCTCGACGCGATCCGCTCGACGATGAAATCCTACCTTTCGGGCGGGGTTTTCGCGAAACCGGTCCGCGGATTCGTCTACATCGAGCGGAAAACCGCCTATGGCCGGACGAGAAAGGGTCTCGTCGTAGCGATCGACCTTGACGCCTACGACTGGAAACCGGATTCCACCGCGCTTATCCGCGCGACCGAGGCGACGATCGTCGACCGCATCCCCCCGCGCATGGAAATCAGGCGCGGCGCCCCCATAGAATCCCCGCATATCATGCTGCTCGTCAACGATCCCGGAAAGACCCTCGTCGAGGGCGTGGGAAAACGCGTCCGCCCGAACGTCCCCCTATACGACGCCAAGCTCATGCTCGACTCAGGGCACCTAACCGGCTGGCAGGTTTCCTCCGACGCGGACCTCGATTACGTCACCGGCGCTCTCGAGGGGCTCGCGAAAGCGGGAACCTCCAAAAAAGGCGACTGCTTCCTTTTCGCCGTCGGCGACGGGAACCACTCCCTCGCGACCGCGAAGGCGGTATGGGACGAATTCCGCAAGGCCAACGAGGATGCGGCCAAGGCCGGCAAGATCGACCTCGAGAACCACCCCGCCCGCTTCGCCCTCGTGGAGCTGGTAAACCTCTACGATGACGGTCTCACCTTCGAACCGATCCACCGCGTCCTATTCGGCGCGGACCCCAAGGCGCTTTCTAGCTATCTCGCCGGGGAACTCGGCGGTAGGGTTTCGCAAGCGGCCAACCGCGCCGAGCTCGAACGGCTCGTCGCCGAGAAAAACGAAACCCGTTTCGGCTTCGTCTCCCCCTCGGCCCTCGCCGTCCTCGACAGTCCGGACCCGGCGCTCGCCGTAGCCCGCCTCCAGCCCGCGCTCGACCGCTTCCTTTCGGCCAACCCATCGTGCAAGATCGACTACATCCACGGTTCCGACGAGGTATTCCGCCTCGGCGCGCAGTCAGGCGCGGTCTCGATTCTCCTTCCCCCCGTGGAGAAGGACAGCTTCTTCGCGACGATCGGTATTGGCGGCCCTCTGCCGCGCAAGAGCTTCTCCATGGGCGAGGCGAGCGAGAAACGCTTCTACATGGAATGCAGGAGCCTTTTCCCCGCGAGCTGACGCCCAAACGGGAATTGGCGCTTGCGCCGGGGTTGGGCGTGCGCGATGATTCAAGGTAAGATGAATCGCGCGCCCGACTCCCTCGGAGATCTCGAGACGCGAAGCGGCCTCGCGCGGCTTTGCGCCCTCCCGGCAATCATACTCCTCACCGTACTCAGCCTCGCGCTGAGTGTTATATGCCTCAGCGTGGGCTACACCATCGTCTTCCAAAACGTCTTTTACCTCCCGATCCTCATCGCCTGCTATTGCTATCAGAAAAAAGGGCTTCTCTACGCCGCGTCCGTCGCGACGGCCTATTTTCTCCTGACGGTGTTTATGACGGGCGACGATAGCCTCATCGTCCCGGCACTCGTCCGCGTCGCGTTTTTCATGATCATTGCGGTTTCCGTCGTGATCCTTACCGCGAAAAAAAACGACGCCGAATGGCAACTTGAGCGCCAAAAGGAGGAAATTTCTGCTATAATCGCTGAGCGGACCAAAGTCTTGAGCGAGCAGCTCAGGATGTACATCGAGCGGGACGCCGCGCATTGCAGGACCATCGGCTTTACCGACTCGGCCATAAACGCGATAAGCGCCCCGATCGTGGTTTGGGGGACATCCGGCCGAGTCATCAAGACCAACCCGAAATTCCTAGAACTCGCGGGTAAGACGATGAGCGAGGCTCGATCGATGAATATCTCGGAAACGGGACTGTTCGACCCGATCCCCGACGAGCCCTGCGACGCCCCGATCGTTCTCGAGCATGGGTCCCCGGACAACCCCGTAAGGGTCGCGTGGTTTTTCACCGAAATCCGCACTCCCGAGGGGAAGCACGGCAGCATGGTGGCGGCGGGAATGATACTGCCCGGAGGAAAAGACGAATGAGCGACGACAGTTTCGGCAGAAAGGTTTTTTTCATCTATCCGCCCAGCGTGATCCAGGACAGCCTCATCTCGAGGCTCCTTTCCGAGGAATACGAGGTATACATGCTGCGCGACCTTACGCTCGCGGAGCGATGCCTTAAGCTATACCCCAATTCGATATGCTTCATTAATATCGACGCGGGACTTGCCCTTTCGGAATGGGAAGAATGGATCAAGAAGACGATCGCGGGCGAGGGCACGAAAGGCGTCGGGATCGGGATACTGAGCTATAACAGCGACGAGGCGTTGCAGAAAAAATACCTGATGGACATCGGGATCCAGTGCGGCTTCATCAAGCTAAAGCTCGGCCTCGAGGAAAGCACCCGCATCCTCCTCGCGACGCTCAAGGCAAACGAGGCGCGGGGGCGCCGCAAATACGTTCGCGCGTCGTGCGAGCACGACGTCCTATCCGGCCTGAACCTCCGCGAGGGACCGATCCAGGCGACGGGAAATATCCATGACATCAGCGTCGTCGGGTTTTCGTGCGTTCTCGATCCCGATCCGCAGTTCAAGAAAAACTCGATCCTGCACGACGTTCAGCTCAAGCTTCGCGCGACGCTGATAAGGACTCAGGCCGTCGTGTTCGGCTCGCGCGAGGAGGACGGCAGAACCGTGTACGTCATGCTCTTTCCGCAGCTGGACGCCATCGGGCGGGAAAAGATTCGGGGCTACATTCAGTACGCCCTGCAAAGCGAGATCGAGATCCAGGCGAACGGGGCCTAATCGCGCGCCTCGAGGATCCCCGCGAGCGACGCGACCTCCGCGCTCGTCTTTTCCGAAAGCCCTTTCAGGGTCTCCATCACCTCATTGACCACGGAGATACTTTCCTTAATCGAGTCCGTGCTCGCCTTCACCGCCCCGGACGAATCCAACAGGTCGTCGACGGCCATCAGGATCTCGTTGCCCATTTCCTTTTGGCATTTCGTGCTCTCTCGAACGCCCTCGGCGCGCGACTTTAGCCGGTCAATAGTCGTATAGACAGATTCGCACGCCTTCATGTGCTCGCGCGTTTCCTCGTATACCGAGCCGATGCGGTTCACCGTGTCCGTCGCGCTCTGATTGATCATCGAAAGCACCTGATGGAGCCCGTCGTTTACCCTAACCTCGTCGTCGATCCGCTCAAGGATGGTATCGACGTACTGGCTTATCTGGCTCGCGTTCTCCGCCGAGCCCTCGGACAGCTTCTTGATCTCGTCCGCGACGACCGCGAAGCCCCGCCCCGAATCGCCCGCGTGCGCGGCCTCGATGGCGGCGTTCATAGCGAGCATGTTCGTCTGCTCGGCGATATCGTTTACCGTCTGCACGATCTCGTAGATAAACTGCGAGGTCTCGCGAACCTTCTGGATGGCCGCGTCCGAATCCTTGATGGTTTCCTCGCCGCGCTCCGTGATCCCGGTAAGGTTCTTCGAGAACTCGGTCGTCGCGCCAAGGTTCCCGGTAACCTTTCCGAGATTGTCCATGAGCCTTACGAGCGTCGCGTAGATTTCCTGTATGTCCGCGAACTCCTGCTCGATCTGTTCCGAGATCCCGTTGAACGACTCGATCATGCCCGTTACCGTGCGATTGGTCTGCTCGGTCGAGGCGAATTGCGAGTTTACGGATTCCTGGATCGCGTCGGCGCCGGACGACATAAAGCCGACCGACTCGGAGGTTCGGTTAACCGTCGTGCCCAGGTCGGCGCTGATGCGCTTAACCGACGACGACAGGGAACGGATGCGCCCAAGCAGTTCCTGCAGGCGCGCGGTCTTTTCGTCGTTCTCGCAAACGAGCGAGGCGAGCCGGTTTTGCGTGACCATCCCCTGCATCGCCATGGCGACGAATACCGAGACGTTAAAGCCGAATATGCCGACGCCCTGCCACCACACCTCGGGCTTCACGCCCTTCATCGTCGAGAGCATGTCCGGCGCGCTGAACGCGATCGCGAACAAGACGCCCAAGGCGACGGGATACGCGAAGAAATTGCGCTTGATCACCGCGCGAGCGACGATGACGATGATGACGACGATGAAGAGCTCCGTCGGGACCATCAGCAGCGAGAACACATGCTCGACGCCGGCGTAGGTCCGGGAAAAAAGCGCGAACGAGAGCGCGAGCGCCGAGCCCGCCGCTATGACGATGATCTCGTTCCTCGCCCTTTTGGCGATCCCGAAAAACTCCATGAAGAACACGCAGAGCGTGCTGTAAAACAGCGGGAGGCACATCCTTCCCGCGAGGGTGCGCGCGAAGAGCGGCACGATGCTTGGATCGAAACCGATGTCCAGAAAGTACACGCACAGGAAAAAGGAACTCACGGAGAAAATGAACTTGAAGCGCTCGCTCCGGTTAAACAGGAATTGCAGGAAAAAGAGAAGCCCGATGCAGAACGTCGCCACCGCGAACGCGACGTAGAGGACGTTGTTAAAGAACGAAACCTTCTCGAAAGTCGCGTCGGAGGATTGGCGTTCGCCCAATCGCGCGGTGGTCACCATGAACGGCCCGCCGTCATGCGACAGGGATAAAAACAATTCGTTGGGCTCGCCGTTCGGCCGAAGGATCGATGTTGGGACGAAGAAACGGACCGGGGCCGTCGGGTGATAGTAGAAATACGGTTCTATCTGGCCCTGGCTACCAATCTCCTGACCGTTAACGAAGGCATGTACGGCGCCCGAAACGGGACCGAGATAGAGCGCAAGGGCTTTCCCCTCAAGCTCCGCGGGAACCTGGAACGAAACCCGAAAGCCGGCGTTTCGTTTACCGGCTGCCGCTTTTTCGTCAACGTTGATTGGCCAAGCTATGGGCGTCAAAGAAGGGGTATCGTTCGCAGGGTATATTTCCACGTCGGAGAATGACCCGGACCAGCCGGTATTGATCAGAATCTCGGAAAGGCGACCGACCCCATCGTCGGAAGCGAAAGCGGATATAGCCACCGCACAACAGAAAAGGCAGACAAGAATTCTTTTTCTCATGCGATTCATCTCCGTCAACGCAACAGAAGGTAAATACCATGGTATATCAATAAAGTCGGTAATACAATGAAAAAAAACGGCGCCGGACTCGGCGGAAGGAATAAACTAAAGACTGAAGGAAAGAAACCCAATGAAGGGCAAGTTTTTTTAAATCCCTTTTTTACATCGCCATTTTCGGTAGGCAAGAGTATTTTTGCACGGATGAACGGCGGCGTCCACGGAATAAACTCCCTTAATAGCGTTTTTTTTCCGGGAGTTTTTTCCTATATCCGGGATTCTTGCGAAAGGTTATTGGCAAATCGCTATGCGCGATTCGCTATGCGCGATTCGCGAGATCAAGCAGCTCGAAACGATTGCGAACCTGAAGTTTTTGATAAATCGTCGAAACGTAATTTTGGACGGTCTTCTCGCGAAGGTCGAGCTCCTCGGCGATCTTCGAGTTGGAGAAGTTCCTCAGCATCAGGCGGTATACCCGGTTTTCCTGCCCGGTCAGCTCCTCGCGTACCTTATCCCGGCAGGAAAGGACTTCCTCGGGATGGTGCATGGTGCGCGCGATCGTCATCTTGAGCGTCAGGCTATCAAGGTAGGGAGTTCCCTTCCACACGAAATCAAGGGCGTTCAGGAGTTCGCGCGAAGGCGATGACTTTGAGACGTATCCCGTCGCGCCGGCCTCGAGCGCGGACTGAACGTACTCGACCGAAACGTGCATGGTATACATGATGAAGGCGACTTCCGGGTACGCGTGGCGCAATTGCCGCACGAGCGCGATGCCGTTCATGTCAGGAAGGCTTATGTCGACGATAACCGCCGACGGCGCCTCCTCCATCGAATCGAGCAAGGCGATCGCCTCCGCGGCGGATCCGGCCTCGCCCGCCACCTCGGCTACTGAGTTATTCTGAATGAGGACCCGAAGGCCCTCGCGGATCATCTGATGGTCATCGACAAGCACGACGCTTTTTTGTTTTTTCACGGCATTCGCTCCGTTTTCCGTCATGCTACAGCCTCCTTACCGCGCTGTCAATGCGAACTGAACGCGAATCTCGGTTCCGCCATGGGCCGGGCGCTCGACCGTCATCGTCCCGCCGAGAATATCCGCGCGCTCCCTTATTCCCTTGATGCCGAAATTCGTCGATGGCGCGCTGACGGCGCGGTTTACGGTTTCCTCGCTGAGGCCTATCCCGTCGTCGCCGATCACCACCGTCAGTGGCCCGTTGGGTAACCGGACGATCTCCACCCACGCCCGCGACGCGAGCGAATGCTTGCGGATATTCGACAGCGACTCCTGCACGATCCGGTAGACGTTGATCTGCTGCTCGCTCGTCAGGGTAAACGAGCCCGAACAGCCAAACGAGCACTCGATGCCGGACCGCGAGGTAAACTGGTCGCACAGCTCGTTGACGCTCGCGCGCAGGTCCAGGTAGTCAAGCTCAGGCGGGCGCAGGTCGTAGCAGACGCGCCTAATCCCCTCAATGCATTCCTGCTGATAGCGGACGAGTTCGTCGAAGTCGGCGTTGTAGCGGTCGGTCCGCCTCGCGATGGCGAAATAGAGGTTCTCGGTCTTGAGCTTCATCCCGGTCATGTCCTGCACGACCGTGTCATGGAGGTCGCGCGAGAGTTTCTTCCGCTCGTCCTCGTGGGCGCGGATTACGGAGTGCGCGTACTCCGTCGTCGAGGCCTCGCGCAGGCGGGACTTCCTGATACGCGATCGGTACACCAGGATGATGCACACGATGAAGAGCACGAGCCCAAGGAACAGATTGATCACGCTCATGTAGCTTCGGTTCACCGATTTGGCGAACGAGAAATTCGACTGGGTCAACTTGATCAGGGAAAGGTCGATCTCGCCGACGGCGGCGGTGACGAGGGACGGGGTACAGCGCAGGGTGACGAGGGAATGGAGCTGGTCGATGCCGGTCTTCATCTCGTCGATGGTTTTAACCGTGTCCGGATCGTACACCGACACGGCGCGGACGAACGGGCTGACGCGGAATTTGCCGACGCGCTCGCCGAACGCCAAAAGCCGCACGAGCACCCTGGGACGCGCGGGATCGTCGATCCCCCGTAGCGAGAGAACGTCGTTTCGCAGGGCGAGCCAGGAATTCACTATAGACTCAGCGTCGGCCGATCCCGTCCCCGCGCTGGGGAGCGGTTCCGAATGAGCGGCGGCCGACAGGGCCAGTATTGCGCAGAGGGCAAGCAACGCCCTTTTTTTGATGGAAAACATTCGCCTAAAATATAGCATATCGACTGGGTTTGATATATCATTAATCGGATGACCAATAGCAAATCAACGGTGGCGCGCCTTGCGGCCTTCGCCGCTGGAACCGCGCTTAACCTTGCGCTCATCGCCGTTACCCGCTCGCATCCGGAAATCCCGCTCTTTATGGACACCATGGGCACCGTCGCCGCTACCCTCGTCGGGGGCCTTATACCCGGAATGCTCGTCGGGTTCGCCACCAACCTGGGGTATTGCGCCATGTGCGCGCTATCCAACCCGCCCAAGCAAAGCCAGTTGCTTTTCGCCCTGTGCAACGTCGCGAGCGCCGTCGTCGTATGGCTTTTTTTCCGAAAACGCGGCACAAACAATCCCGTATTTGACCTTTTCATCCTGTGCGTGGCGGTCACAATCGTCAACAGCGTGCTCGGGGGGGTCATTTCGTTTTACCGTTACGGGGGAATGGACCGATTTCCGACGGACTACATGGTCGCGGGGATGCTTTTACAGGACATCCCCCCGCTTTCCGCCGCGATTGCCTCCCGTCTCCCGATCAACCTCCTGGACAAGACGATCGCCGTTCTTGGCGGCTACGGTTTATACCTCGCCGCGCAAAAAACTAAGCTTTGGGGTTCGCCCGACGGGGATCAGCTCTCCCAGAGCCAGGTCGAAAGATAGCGTTCGCCCGAGTCGGGCATGATCGCGACGATCGTCTTCCCCGCGTTTTCAGGGCGGCATGAAAGGGCGATCGCGGCCTCGAGCGCCGCGCCCGCGGAAATCCCGATTAGGAGTCCTTCTTCCCGCGCCGCGCGCCGCGCGGTCTCGCCGGCCTTTACGTCGTCCGATTTATATACTTCGTCGATCACGGACATATCGATAACCGCAGGGATAAACCCCGCGCCTATCCCCTGAATCCGGTTCGGACCGGGCTTGCCCCCCGAAAGGACCGGCGACGACGCGGGTTCCACCGCGACGATTCGCGCGCCGGGCTTTTTTTCCTTGAGGAATCGGCCCACCCCGGTTACCGTCCCGCCCGTTCCGGCGGCGGACACGAATATGTCGACGGTCCCTTTGGTATCGGCCCAAATCTCGGGGCCGGTCGTGCGATAGTGGATGTCGGGGTTCGCGGGATTCGCGAATTGCTGGGGGATAAAGGTATTCGGCCGCGACCGGGCAAGCTCCTCCGCCTTCGCGATGGCGCCTGCCATGCCGAGCGCGCCCTCGGTCAGCACGATCTCCGCGCCGTAAGCCACGAGCAGTTTGCGCCGCTCGACGCTCATCGTCTCGGGCATCGTCAGGATGACCTTATAGCCCTTTACCGCCGCCACGGCCGCGATCCCGATGCCGGTATTTCCGCTCGTCGGCTCGATGATCAGGGTATCCCGGGTGATTTTTCCGTCGCGCTCGGCGGCCTCGATCATCGCGAGACCCACGCGGTCTTTGACGCTCGCGAACGGGTTAAGGCTTTCCACCTTAACGTATATCGTGGCCCCGCCTGAGTTCATATGGTTGATTTTAACGAGGGGAGTCCCCCCGATCAGGTCGGTAATCTTATCGTATAGCGGCATTTTTGCCCTCCGGGTGAAAAGGATACTCCGGCGCCCAAGGGCGGTCAATAAGCCCCTTTAAAAGCCCCCGTCCTCCACGCGGAACGGGGTCCAATCCACGTCGCTTTTTTCCATCATATCGGTCGACTTTTCCATCCCGAGTTTTTCGTAGAACGGGATGGCCGCGTCGTTGGCGTACGCGAACTGGATGATCTTCCGCTCGCCGCCCGCGAGTTCGTGGGCAATCCGCATGAGTTCGCGGCCCAGTCCGTGTTTGACGTAGTCGCGATCCACCCCAAGGTCGGTCACAAGCAGCCAGTACGCGAAGTCCGTTAGGGCAAAGCAGATCCCGACGATCTTCCCCGCGCGGTCCCGGGCGATCAGGCTTATCTGTACGTTTTGCACAAGGTCCCCGATTCGGTGCCTAAAGTCTTCCAGCGGATACTGTGAGCCTAGGTCGCTCCGCGAAAGGAAGGAAATATACTCATCCGCGCTCACGGGTTCCTGCCTAATTGAAAAAACATCCTTCCGAGCGTGAAATTCCCGATGAAAATTGATGCTGACAGCCATATTCCCTCCTTCTATATACCGATCAGTATACGCCAAAGAGGCGCTTTTTTTCCTTATCCCGGGGTACTTTTTCCATTATCAATGTGTTAAAGTAGTATATATATCTGTTAGTCAAATGACAGAGACAGACCAGATCGGTCACAAAGGAGAAACAAGATGAAGAAACTAGGATATCTCGCTATCGTACTAATCAGCGTTTTCGCGTTAGGAAGCTGCGTTATTAACGTAAATGATGTGGATGGCGATAATTATATCAGGGTTACTTGGGCTGATTACAAGGAACCTTATTCATGGAAAGGTACCAATCCGGCCATTACACCAACAGCAGGTGACCCTGAAGTTGATGTATTATACGAAGCAACCAATACCGAATTAGACAACCTTCTTATTTCACGAAAAACGGAATCCGGAAACTTTAGGTTCACCTATAGACTAAGCGACGGTTTGTCTGTTAAGGACTGTTATTACTCAATTCCGACAAATACTAGCTCATACGACAAAAAATGGGTTCTGGTTCTTGATGAAACAGATACCACCAATTATGGAGACATCTACCAAGAGTACTAATCGCCTCAAATCCTTCGGAACCATCCAGTAATTTAATTTCATAGGTTCTGATCAATGCCCCGCGCTTGGCTGAATGTTCCGGCTAAGCGCGGTTTTTTTTATGCGCGGATTCAACTTGACGGATGAAAATCGATCAAAGCTTGATGTCTTAATGAGTTTGTTATATAAGTTGTAACCCATGATCGTACCAGCTTTATTTTACGGAAGATATTCCGACGTCAAGGCGCGAACCGGGCGATGGGTCGAGAGCGCCCGCAAGGGCAAATCCTTCGCGGACTCACTCGCGGATAAGCGCATGGTCGATACGTCCATCGTAATGTCGGGATACCTCAACTTACTGACGCACCGCGATCTATCCATCGTGCAGCCCCATTTCCATTTCACCCTGCTCCGCGCGGCGCTGGCGGAGGCGGAGGGATTTCCGGACTCACCGCTTGCGGAACGCCTCTTCGACGAGATTCTGGAACGGGATTGGGGAACGCTCGTATTCGCCGATCCGGCTGATGGATGGCTTGGAACCACATTGATCTCCGACAACGGGCATCGCCGCCGCCCATACATTCGCGCGGCGCTGCGTAACGTCCGCGCGCTCGACCGCGAGGGCAAACGCTACATCGGGCAAAACGGCAGACTCGCCGCTTTCTGGCAGGCGAACGGGGCGCTCATTGGCGCGCTCAGGGAAGAAGGCATCCTCGCGGATAGACTCTCGGAGGGCTTCGACGCCAACGCGTTTCGCGCGCTCGCCAAGAATATGTGAGCGCTTATCGCGCGACTGTCATATTGACACTTTTCTATATGTGGAGGCGGGCATGGCGATCGACTTTTCCCGAGGGACCGCGATATGCAAGGCTTTGGCGGACGAATCCCGCGTCAGGATCGTTCACATCCTGTCGTGCGGGGAGCTATGCGCCTGCGACATACACGATTACTTCGACCTTTCGCAGCCGACGCTCTCCCATCACTTAAACATACTGGTCGACTCAGGCATCGTCGTTTCCCGCCATGAGGGAAAGTGGACGCACTATTCCCTGGCCAGGGACGAGCTCGCCTTCTTCGAGAATTTCATCAAAGAAGTCTCGCATGATAGCGATAAATGCCTATGCAAGAAAATGAAGAGGAGTTGCGAATGAAAAAGAACACGGCAAACGGCATCGGTTTTTTTGAGCGATACCTTTCCGTATGGGTAATCCTGTGCATGGTCGCCGGAGTGCTGATAGGAAGATATATGCCCTCAGTGCCGGCATTTCTCTCGCGGTTCGAATATGAGCGGGTTTCGGTACCGATCGCCATATTGATCTGGCTCATGATCTATCCAATGATGCTTAAAATCGATTTTGCCAGCATCCGGAACGTCGGCAAGAATCCGAAAGGACTCTACGTTACCTGGGTCACTAATTGGCTAATTAAACCCTTCACCATGTACGGAATCGCAGCCTTGTTTTTCTACGTGATATTCAAGTCCCTTATCCCGGCGGGGCTTGCCAAGGATTACCTGGCTGGGGCTATCCTTCTCGGGGCAGCGCCCTGCACGGCGATGGTATTCGTCTGGAGCCATTTGACGAAGGGAAACCCGGCGTACACGGTCGTGCAAGTCGCAACGAATGATCTCATCATCCTCGTCGCGTTTACGCCGATCGTCGCATTCCTGCTCGGCATCGGTGGTGTGACTATCCCCTGGGGAACCCTGATCATGTCGGTCGTTCTCTTCGTCGTGATTCCGCTCGCCGCGGGCGTGATTACCCGGCGCGCGCTGATTTCCCGTCACGGAGAGCAATGGTTTTCGGAGAGATTTATCCCTAAGTTCTCGGGCGTGACGATCACGGGGCTCTTGCTTACGCTGGTCATCATCTTCTCTTTTCAAGGCTCAGTAATACTGGCGAACCCGCTTCATATCGCGCTCATCGCAGTTCCCCTGACGATCCAGACATTCCTCATCTTTTTTATCGCGTATATCGCGTCGCGGATACTGAAACTCCCGCACGGCATCGCCGCCCCCGCGGGGATGATAGGCGCGTCGAATTTCTTCGAGCTCGCGGTCGCGGTCGCGATTTCGCTCTTCGGCTCCGACTCGCCGGTAGTGCTCGCGACCATCGTCGGCGTGCTCGTCGAGGTTCCCGTGATGCTCATCCTAGTGAGAATCGCGAATAGAACAACCGGGTGGTTCAGGGTACACGGGTAGTAATCAGTAAAAAGAAACCGATAAATCTCAAAGTCCGGTATACACGAGAAACAATCCCGCGAGGAGAATTACTAGCCCGAGCAGGATATTAACGACCTTCGCGAATATCCCATACCGGCCGTTATTCGCGATCTTCCCTGAAAGGCCCATGAAGGTTCCCGCCACGACAACGAGCACGCTATGGCCGATGGAATAGAGAAGTAAAAGAAATATTCCCCATGCCGGCCTTCCGCTCCGCGCAACGACGGCGAGGAGCGCGATCAACACCGGCGTCGCGCAGGGAGATGAGAACAGCCCCCCGAGTACGCCCATGAGGATCGCGCCGGGATAGCCTCTTTTTGTATTCTTGCTTTGCGCGTAAGTCGCCG
>DAOPXQ010000016.1:0-18069 GCA_035352395.1 Treponemataceae bacterium
TACACGGCGTATTTCTCGAGAAAAATGGGCGAGTCGACGAAAACGATATCTACCCCGTCCCGACGGTACAAAGAAAACCCTACCGTATGGATTTCGCCGGCGGCTGCGACCGATACCGTGAAAAGCCGCTTTCCCTCGGCCGTGACGCAACCATAGCGCGGGATAAAGGCGGTCACCGCGACCCCGGTTCGCGCGAGCCCCTCCGCGAGCGAGCACGCGACGTTCTTTACCCCGCCGGCCTCGGCGATCCCCGCATACTCGCGGGTAACCAGCCAGAGGGAGCGTATTTTAGATTGGCTCAAGGTTCGACCGCCGCGAGATCGGGTCTGAGGGCTTCGGCGCCGTTAATGTAAACATGCGAAGGCTTACCGATTCCGTAATACGTTACGAGCACGCGTATTACTTTTGGGAGGTAGCCATCGATAAATGGCTCGGCGCACGCGAATAGGGGAACATCTTTCGCAAAACCCACCCGTCGGAGGGCCGTCGCGGGATTCAGCACGGTAAGGTCCGACGTGACGGAGAATACGACCGACACGATATCCCGTTCCTTGATCGAGTTCTTGCGGAGGATCTCGGCGTACAGGGCTGGTACGCGTTCAGCGATAGATTCGGCGGCGTTTTCGCAACAGGTAGCGCCGCGCGCGGCATGCAGGCGTCCGAGGATTTTCATCGTTGGCAATCATAGGGTGGCCGACGATTCTTTGTCAACGAGCTAAAACCCTGCGGAGAGAAGCATGATAACCCGCGATCCAAGCGCGAGCAAGGCCGCTATAATCAGGCAAAAAAGACACATCCCGATGAGCAGGGCATACATTCTTTTTTTCTCGGAGAAAAGGAAAAAAGCCTCGAGCGCGATCAGGACGACCGCGAGAATCGCCGAGATAAGGGAAGTCGCGGAAAGCGCGGAGAGAATCATCCCCTGCGTTGAGTCCATGAACGACTGCATGTTCCCGAAAAGGAAAAACAGCGCGAGTCCCGCCGAAAGCGCCGTGAAAAAGAGTACGGTTCGGTGCAAAAAACGCGTCGTCAGCTGCTTTTGGCTTTTCCTCAACGTAGTTTTCAGGCTATACTCCTCTTACATCACTATATCTGTACCATACCTTTTATGAAAGGGGCATCATCATGAAAAAAACCATCGCGTCGCTGATTATTCTTGCGCTCTTCGCGCTCGTCCTTTTTTTCTTCGGATGGTCGCAGTATGCCGTGCCCGCGGGAAGTTACGGAGTAATAGTCTCGAAGACGTCCGGAGTGGATCCCGAACCGCTCGTCCCCGGCGCGTTTCGCTGGGATTGGGAACGACTGCTCCCCACGAACGCCACTATCATCGTATTTAACCTCGCGCCCATAAGCAAACGCGTTTCGCTTGAGGGAACGCTTCCGTCGTCCGAACTCTACTCGAAGATGCTCGAGGGGAATCCCGACTTTTCATGGAAAGCCTCGTTCGAAGTAACCGGCAGGGTACAACCCAGCGTCTTGCCCTCCCTCGTTTCCAAGAACGATATTCGAGACCAGAAAGCGCTGGCCGCATGGACCGACGCGACGCTGTCGGCCGCCGCAGAGAAAGGGATTAGATCCGCGATACGCGCGATGACAGACGCCGAATCATCCGGGGCCGCCGAGGCAACAGGCGCCGCCAAGAGTGACTCGCCCGACTCGCTCATCGAGGCCGACGTCATCGCCTACGCGGCGAAGGAAGGCCTCGAGATTACGTCGGTCGTGCCTGTCTCGTTCTCCATTCCCGATATCTCGCTCTACGTCATGGGCGAAAAGGCGTATATCGCGTATCAAGAAAGGAAACGCGCGCTCTTAGACAAGACGGCGGAAAAAGAAGCCGACGCCTCGGTTTCCGACTATCTGCAAATCGAGCGATTCGCGCACCTTGGGGAAATACTGACGAAATACCCGATACTCATCGAATACATCGCCGTCTCGGGCGAAGGCCCGGCGGAGAAATCGCTCGAACGGCTCAAGGCCGTTAGGGACCTACACTAGGGCGCCTCGGGATACTTGAAGGTCAACGAGCCGCTCAAGGGAACGATAGCCAAGAAAAGACCGCATTCCGCCGTAAAAACGAAGGAACCCTCAGGGCATCTATTGCTCAGGCTATAAGCCCCGCCGTCCCAATCGAGGGAATCCACATTCCAATGAAGACCTGCGGCCGTCGCGACGTGGGGCGTCTTTCCGGCGGGGAAGAACGAGACGGGATCCTCAGAGGAAAGCCCGGCGACGCGCAGTTCCTCGTTCTTTTCGGTCCCGTCCACCGCGAGCACGACGCTTTCCTCGCCGATCCAGACCACGGGATGGAGGCCGCTTTCATACAGGGCCTTGAGCGCGAACAGATGGTCAAGCCTACCGCCGCACCCTCCGACCAGGGTTACCCGGTCGATCCCGCGCCGGCGCATCTCCGCGAGGGCAAGCTCAGTGTCGGTATAGTCCTTGTCGCGCGGCCAACGGCGAATATTGCCCTCGGGAATAGCGTCGAGCAGGGACTGGTCCTCGAGCGAGTCCATGTCGCCGATAACGAGATCGGGGACGATTCTCGCCTCAAGCGAGCCGGAAAGCCCCGAGTCCGCGGCGATGACGAAATCGCGTTGGGCAAAAAGGCGCGACGCGGTCCCCATGTCGGGTCCCTTACCGCCGGTAAAGATCAGTCCGCGCATCATACCTCGCTTGTACACCAGAGATTTTTTTTATTATACTGCATTGATAATGGATAGAGTACGTGTTCCCGATCTTTTACGGGATTTTTCCTCATTTTTCACCGGTAACGGGCATCAAGTATATCTCGTAGGCGGTGCGGTCCGGGACATGTTTCTCGGAAAGGAAGCCGACGACTGGGACGTCGCGACGGATGCCGATCCAGAGCGCGTCACCGCCCTTTTCAAACGCGTCATACCGACCGGCATCGAGCATGGAACGGTCACGATTCCCTTCCGGGGCAGAATGATCGAATGCACGACTTTTAGGACCGAACAGGGATACTCGGACGGCAGAAGGCCGGACAGCGTCGCGTACGCCGCGACGATCGAGGAAGACCTTTCCCGCAGGGACTTCACGATGAACGCGATAGCCGTCTCGCTCCCCGACGGTCATGTAATAGACCCTTTCGGCGGACGGGCCGACATACGCGCGGGTATCATCCGCACCGTCGGCGTCGCGTCCGAGCGCTTCGCGGAGGACGGACTCCGCCCATTGCGCGGCGTTCGCTTCGCCTCGCAGCTCGGCTTTTCGTTCGAGCATGAGACGCTATCCGCCATTTCTGCCGCCATCCCCGTCACCGCGAAGGTCGCGCGCGAGCGCGTTCGCGAGGAAATATCCAAGATACTGCTCTCGCCGGTGCCGTCCACGGGACTGCGATTCATGGAGGCAACGGGCCTCCTGGAGCTCGTGCTGCCCGAGCTTCAGAGATGCAAGGGCGTCGATCAGAAGGGCATGCATCGCTTCGACGTGTTCGACCACCTTCTCGCGGCCTGCGACGCCTGCCCCCGGGACAGCCTTGAACTCCGGCTCGCGGGACTACTGCACGATATCGGAAAGCCGGAGGTGCGCTCCGTCGACGCGGCGGGAAACTATACCTTCTATGGGCACGAGACCGCGTCAGCGAGGATCGTGACGGAGATACTGACGCGACTCCGCTACCCGCTAAAAACCATGCATCTCGTCGAGCATCTCGTCCGCCAGCACATGTTTCACTACGAAAGCCATTGGACCGACGCCGCGATCCGCCGCTTCATCGTGCGGGTCGAGCCCGAGCATATCGAGGCGCTTTTCGCGCTCCGCAGGGCGGATTCCACGGGGATAACAGGTTTTGCGCCCGATCCGTCGGCGCTCGCCCAATTCAGCGAGCGCATTCAGGCGATCATGGACGCGGAGCATGCCTTTTCACTGAAGGATCTTGCGGTCAACGGTCGGGATTTAATAGAGGCGGGAATACCCGCGGGGCCGACGACGGGAAAGATCTTAAACGAGCTTTTCGAGACGGTACTCGACGATCCGTCGCTCAACGTCAAAGCAAGGCTTATGGAGATTGCGAGGGAGCTGGTAAAAACCAGGTATTCCTGACCGGAAGGAAGATTACTCGAGGCCGAGCGCGTCGCACGCGACGTGTGCCGCGGCTTGCTCCGCCTCTTTTTTGTTTTTTCCGGATTCGGGCCCGTACACGGTACCGTGCACGTCGACGCTCACCCAGAACGTGCGGTCATGGTCCGGGCCGGTTTTCTTCACAAGGGCATATTTGGGGACGTTCTTGAACTGCTTTTGCATATGCTCCTGAAGGAGCGTCTTGTAGTCTTTGTGATGGCGGTTTTCCAGAACGAGGTTGATCTGCGGAATCATAATCCCCAGAACGAACTGTTCGGCGGCCTTGTAGCCCGAGTCGAGATACAGCGCGCCGATTATAGCTTCCATCGCGTCCGCGAGGATGGCCTTCTTGCCCCTTCCCCCCGACATCTCCTCTCCGCGCCCGAGAATCAGGTACTCGTTGACGTGAAGGGACAGCGCGATCCCCGCCAGGGTATCCTCCGAAACGACGACGGACTTGGTCTTGGCCAAGTCTCCCTCCGGCCTGTCGACCATACAATCGTAGAGCTCCGCCGCGGTGACCATGCCAAGCACGGCATCGCCGAGGAATTCGAGGCGTTCGTTATTTACGCGACTTTTGGAATTTTCGTTGGAAAAAGAACGGTGGTGAAAGGCAAGATTGAGCAGGTCGAGATCCTTAAAACGGAAACCGGCCTGCTTCTGAAAGGCAAGAAGTGCCTGTTTCCGCTCACCGCTCAGGGCATCACGGAATTGAAACAAGACAGACACTCCCGGAAGGTTGATTACTTGGACTGGGACTTGATGAAATCGTACGCGTCGCGCACGGTCTCAAACTCGTTGGCCTTTTCGTCGGGGATGCTGATGCCCATCTCTTCCTCGATGGCATAGACAAGCTCGTAGGTATCAAGGCTGTCGGCGCCAAGATCCTGGCGGAACGACGCGTCGAGGGTAATCTTGGACTCCTCGATATCGAGCTTGTCCGCGATCAGTTTCTGAATCTTCAGGAATAATTCGTCCATTACAAAACTCCTCTCAATTAACCGTTGTTTTCGGGGGTAATAACCTGCCGACCGCGATAGAAACCGCACTTGGGGCACACACGGTGAGTCAGGATTAGGTTACCGCAATTTCCGCACTCAACGAGGGCCGGTGCGCTCAGGCGCATATTGATCCCTTGTCTCCTGCGAGTGCGGGCTTTCGACGTTTTCGCTCTGGGCACTGCCATATAATGAACCTCGCTATAAAATATTTTCCGTACATAATGCCGGGAATAAAATACAAAACCGATACTATCTTCTTAAGCAAACCATGTCAAGAGTCGTTTTACATTTCTGGGTTTTTTGTCGAAATGACTATTTCCCAAATTTGGCCATCAGGGCCTTCGCGACCGGTTCAGGCACCATGGTAGACACATCGCCGCCAAAGGACGCAAGTTCCTTGATCGCGCTTGAGCGCAACACGAAGAACTCAGGGTCGGTCGGAAGGAAAACGGTCTCAATATCCTTCTTAAGGCCGCGGTTCATCATCGCAAGGTCGAACTCATAGGAAAAATCCGCAAGATTTCGAACGCCTCGAATCAGAACGTGAGCGTCGATCCGTCGGGCGTACTCGACGATCAGGCTGCTCCAGGTATGCACGTACACGTTCTCCCATTTGCTGACCATATCCGAAATCAGCGCGACACGCTCTTCCGCGCTGAATAGGTATTTTTTTTCGCTATTAACGGCGACGACTACGTGCACCTCGCTAAATATCATGCGGGCGCGCTCGATTATATTGAGGTGACCAAAGGTCGGAGGATCAAAGGAACCGGGAAAAATCGCTTTAACCATATTAAAGACACTGTACCGGCCGGTCCCAATTCCGTCAACTACCGATGAAAACCCATTTGACTGGATAGGATAACGGAGGTATTATCTCTATATGAAGAAAACCCTTTCGTTGCTTACAATGGGATTTGCTCTATCGTTTTTTTCTGGTTGCGCCACTTCGCCTGAGCCCGTCGATACGAATAAACCCGATACGAACGTTAACTCGACGGCGCAAACCGGGAATAACAAGCCCGACGCGGGAAACGATACCGTCATCGCCCAATTCGATACAGTGAAGATTACCAAAAAAACCTATGAATCCACCAAAAGCGAGCTTCAGCTCGTCGTTGAGGACCTGAACCGGATAACTTACGCGCGAGACTACCAGCGCTGGCTCACCTACCTGTCCGATGCCTACGTTAAAACCTTGTCCGACCCCGCGAACCTTGAAAAGGTGTCGGCGAGCCTTCCGACCAAGGGAATTAAGCTTAAAAGCCTCAAGGACTATTTTACCTATGTCTTTGTCCCATCCAGGCAGAATATGCGGGTCGACGACATCCAATTCGTCTCGCCTACCCTGGTATACGTAATCATGGAGCTGTCGCCTAAAAACCCCGCAGCCATCTATATACTGGAAAAAACCACTGCCGGATGGAAGCTGGCGCCAAAAAACCAGTAGCATTGAACGGCGAAGAGACTTGACTTTGTGGATAAAATGCCCAATTATTATACCATTAAGCATTCAAAGATATTTAGTACGAGACCATGGGAGGTCGTTTTTATGCGCGTAAAACCGTTATCGATATTCGCAGTTCTAATCCTGCTCACAGGTGGAGCGCTTCAGGCTGAGGAACAAAAAGAGGAGCAGAAGACTGATTCGATCATGACGGTTGAGGAAGCTTACCTGAGTTCCGTTGAAGGCGTCATAATCAATGAGCTCGCCGTGGCCGAGGGCCGCGACAGCAAGCAGGTTGCCCTTCAGTACATCGAGAACGCCATCGATTCCGGAAGGAAGGGCGACGATATACAGGTTGCCCTCAATTCCCTCGCGGAGGAAGGCATCGGTTCCGTGGTGCGCGAAAACGGCCGCACGATGAATAACTTCCCCGATGTCCGCGCCAAGGCTTGCGAACTCCTCGGCAAGATGGGTACCGCGAAAGCCAAGGACACCCTCATCGCGGTCATGTACTCCGACAACGAGCCGATGGTCATTACCGCCGCGGTAAGGTCCCTTGGGGAGCTCGGCTACAACGATAACGACGAAGTCGTCGAGATGATCAACTGGATCACGAGGAAGTTCGACATCATCCTTCCGACGAGCTCGCTCGCGCTCGAGGTGCTGAATACCTACGAGAAGATCGCGCCGAACGTCAAGAATAAGTCCGGGAT
The DNA here is from genome assembly GCA_035352395.1 of Treponemataceae bacterium. Taxonomy (GTDB): domain Bacteria; phylum Spirochaetota; class Spirochaetia; order Treponematales; family Treponemataceae; genus Teretinema. The sequence continues at coordinate 7,245 of DAOPXQ010000016.1, forward strand.
GGTCGAGGCGATCATCCGGATCGCGAACAACTACAACTACGTTACCCCCGTTCGCAATCGCGCGTACGAGGTTCTCAAGAAGGTCAGCGGAAACGGCGGAAAGAACCAGTCGAACAAGGGCGCTTCCAATTCGGCGAAGCCCGCGGACGCGAAGGCCAATTAACGATCGCCGGCGTTATAAAGACGCATAAAAAAACCCCGGTGCGAAACCGGGGTTTTTTTTGTCCGATGTACTGGAAGATGCGGGATTCGAACCCACCGCCTTTGGCTCCGGAGGCCAACGCTCTATCCAAATGAGCTAATCTTCCGTAACGGAACAGAAACCATTAAGCAGTAAATCCGCTTTTTTGTCAATCAAACACCGGGAGAAAAACATGGAACCGCTCTTACTTGCCTCTACATCCCCCCGCCGCCAGGAGATTCTCAAGAATCTTGGCATCCCCTACACCGTCATGTCGCCCTCTTACGACGAACTTCCCGTCGACGGCATGGCACCGCACGACCTCGCCGAATATCACGCGATGAAAAAGGTCGAGTCGGTCATGCGCATGAACCTGAAGATCAACGCCTTTTGGATCCTCGGCGCCGACACCCTTATCGTTTCGGGGGGAATACCGCTCGGGAAGCCGGCAGACCGCGCCGACGCGGAGCGGATGATCCGGGGATATTCCGGGGCAACGCACGAGGTCGTCACCGCGATTAGCCTCTTTGACGCGTCAAAGCAGTTTATCTCCTGCAAGACTTCGGTCAGCGAGGTTTCGTTCATGAGCCTTGATGACCGGCAGATCGAAGGCTACCTTGATACCGGCGAGTGGCAAGGCGTCGCGGGCGCATACCGTATCCAGGGGTACGCGTCATGTTTTATCTCTTCTATAAAAGGCTCGTATAGCGGGATCATGGGCTTGCCAATACATGAATTATATGCAATACTGCGCGAGCACGGCTATGCATTCTTGTTTTAACATGATCGTCAGGCATCATGCATAACCGGCAAATACTCCGGAACCCCGCTAAAGGGGTGTCCGAGAATCAGAGAAGGCTGGTGAATACGGAACCGGAACGCGAATCGCGGCTCACGGAACACCTATCACCGCGTAAAGGAGTCACGTCATGGCAGTAGTAACCATGAAGAGCCTGCTTGAGTCAGGCGTTCATTTTGGGCACCAGGTCAAGCGCTGGGATCCCCGCATGAAGAAGTACATCTTCGCAGAGCGGAACGGCATCCATATCATCGATCTGCAGAAAACCATCCTTTCCATTAAAGAAGCCTACGAGGCCGTCCGCAAGACCACCGCCGCGGGTAAGACCGTTCTCTTCGTCGGCACCAAAAAGCAGGCGCAGCAGACCATCGCGAAGGAAGCCGAGCGCTGCGGCATGTTCTACGTCAACAACCGCTGGCTTGGCGGTATGCTTACCAATTTCACCACCATCAAGAAAAGCCTCCTCCGCCTCAAGAAGATCGAGAAGATGGAAATCGACGGAACCTTCGAGAGCCTGACCAAGAAAGAGGTCGCCGCGCTCCAGAAGGAGAAGGCAAAGCTCGAGAAAAACCTTGGCGGTATCAAGGAAATGAAAGAGCTTCCCGGAATCATCTTCGTGATCGATACCCGCAAGGAAACCATCGCCGTCGCCGAAGCCCGCCGCATGGGCATCCCGATCGTCGCCGTCGTCGACACCAACTGCAATCCCGAGGGAATCGACTATCCGATCCCCGGAAACGACGACGCCATCCGCGCCATCTCCCTTTTCACCCAGATTATCGCCAACGCGGTCGTCGAGGCCGATAACGAGAATGGTCTCAAGATCATCGAGAATCTCCAGGACGAGGACGAGGAATCCGGCGAGACCGACGCCTCCAAGGGCGCGAACGAGGAAGAGATCGTCGACTACACCAACTATACCCCTTCCGAGAAGAAGGCCGATGCCGCGTCTTCCGACGAGGAACCCCTCGTCGACGAAGACAAGCTCTACGAAGGCAAATAAGGAGATCCTGAAACCATGGAAATCAAAGCAGCTGACGTTAAGGCCCTGCGCGACAAAACCGGCGCGGGCATGATGGAATGCAAGCACGCCCTGACCGAGTGCAACGGAGATCCCGCCGCGGCCGAAAAACTCCTTAAGGAGAAAGGGCTCGCGGCCGTCGAGAAACGCGCCGATCGCGCCACCAGCGAAGGTCTCGTGCTCATCAAGAATACGGACAAGAAAGCCGTTATCGCCGAAGTAACCTGCGAGACCGACTTCGTCGCCAAGAACGCGGACTTTATCGCGCTCGGCGGCAAGATCATCGACGCGGCGTACGACAAGGGAATCACCGGGGTTACCCCGGAGCTCTCGAACATGGTGCTCGACCTCGCGACCAAAGTCCGCGAGAACATGGCCCTCACCCGCCTCGAGGCGGTGAACGCCGGCGCCGACGAGTATATCTCCAAGTACGTCCATTCCGACAAGAAGACCGGCGTCGTGATCATGCTGAAGTCCGATAAACCCGAGGCTTTCGCCAACAAGGCCATTCAGGAATTCGCCTATGACTGCTGCCTCCACATCGCGGCCTTCGCGCCGATGTACGTAACCTCCGCCGAGGTTGACCCCAAGTACATCGCCGAGCAGACCGAGATCTTCAAGGTACAGGCCAAGGAATCCGGCAAGCCCGAGAAGGTTCAGGAAGGTATCGTGCAGGGAAAGATCAAGAAACACCTCGCCGAGATCTGCTTCATGGATCAGGCCTTCGTGAAGGACGACAAGATGTCCGTCGCGAAGAAGATGGAAGAAGTCGGAAAGGCGGCTGGCTGCAAGCTCACCGTCTCTAAGGTCGTTTTCTATCAGCTCGGGGCTAAATAATAACCCTTACCGCCCCTTCAGAAACCGGCTCCCGAACGCGGGTGCCGGTTTCTTGCTTTTGAAAGGAGTCATCGATGTCCGATACCATCGCGCCTAATCTGGAGCGAATGAAGAAATCCATCGCATCGCTTAAGGACGAATTCAATACCATCAGGACCGGTCGCGCCTCGGCGTCCCTGTTCGATAAAATCCGCGTCGACTACTACGGGGACAAATCCCCCCTCAGCCAAGTCGCCACGATCTCCATCCCCGAGGCCCGGCTCGTCGTCATCCAGCCGTGGGACAAGGGACTTATCGGAGAGATCGAGAAAGCGATCCAGAAATCCGAGTTGGGTCTTAATCCGTCAAACGACGGCAAGGTAATCCGCATCGCCATCCCGCCGCTCACCGAAGAACGGCGCAAGGAACTCGTCAAGCAGGCGAAGGCTCAGGCGGAGCAAAGCCGCGTCGCGATCCGCAACATCAGGCGCGACGGAAACGACGAGCTTAAAAAACTGGAAAAGGACGGAGAGCTTACGGAAGACGGTCTTAAGACCGTCGAGGAAGAACTCCAGAAAACCACCGATAAATTCATCCAGGAGATCAATAAAATCCTGGACGAGAAAGAAAAAGAAATCATGGAAGGCTGATGACCGGATCATCGACCGTACTTGAGGCAAAACTCGACCCAACGCGCCTACCCGCCCATATCGGCATAATAATGGACGGGAATGGCAGATGGGCGAAGCAACGCGGCATGAACCGCACGCAGGGCCATAAAGAAGGCCTTGAGAGCGCCAAAGCCGTCGTTAAGCAAGCGGCCGAACTCGGCATTCGCTACATCACGCTGTACACGTTCTCCACCGAAAATTGGAAGCGAACGGCGGACGAGGTCGGTTTCCTAATGGGACTGATCAAGACCCACCTGCGCGCGGAGCTCGATTTCTACGCGCAAAACGGCATCCGCGTCCGGCATCTCGGGGACCTTTCGGGCCTTCCGCCGGAGATCGCGGGCGAGATAACCGACATCGGGACGAAAACCTCCGCGTACGACCGAACGACCGTAGTGCTCGCGATTAACTACGGCGGACAGGACGAGATTATCCGCGCGATGAGGAAGATACCGCCTTCCGAGATTCGTGGCATTGATGTCGCCTCGTTCTCCAAATACCTTGACCTACCCGAACTCCCCCCGATGGACCTGATGATCCGCACGGGAGGGGAAAAACGAATCAGCAATTTCCTGCTTTGGCAATCGGCCTATTCAGAACTGTATTTCAGTGATCTTCTATGGCCCGACTGGAACGGAGATAGCCTTATCGAGGCTATCGCGGAGTATCAGTCACGCGATAGAAGGTTTGGGGGCGTAAAATGAAAAAACTTGTTGAGCGACTTTTACTCTTTTTCGTCGGATTGCCGCTAATCATCGCCTCGGTGTTTTTCTTACCGCAGTATCACTATCTCGTGCTGCACATCGAGCTCCTGGCCTTCTCCGTGATCGCCATACTCGAGATGCGCTCGATACTGTCGCATAAACTACCCGTTCACGGGATCGCGATCAGCCTTTGTATCGGGCTCGCGATACCGGTTGCCGCCTTTCTATATACGGTATTCGGGCTACCCCAGCGCATAATCACCTTCTCGATCGCCATCGCGTCCGTGCTTGTGCTTTTCATCGAGTTTCTGCTGAGTTTCTCCGGAAAGTTCGACAAGGCGATAGAGCGCATAGCGTCGTCGTTCATCCTCCTGATCTATCCCAGCTATCTCCTAATGTATCTCGCCATAATGACCGTTTGGCATGACGCAGGGATTCTCTTAAGCGTCTTCTTCCTGATGGTTTTCGGATGCGATTCGCTCGCGTGGTTCTTCGGGATGCTGTTAGGCAAGAATAACCGCGGAATCATACCGGCGAGCCCGAATAAAAGCGTCGCGGGTTTCTTCGGCGGATACGCGGGCGCCATCGCGGTAGGCGTCGTCGCGAAAATCCTGTTCCCCGAGGTATTCGTCGGGGGCTACGTCAAGATAATCGCGCTTGGTTTCATGACCGCAACGGCCGCCATCGTCGGCGACATAATCGAGTCCGTCTTTAAGCGATCCGCCGGCATCAAGGACTCCGGTCACGTTATTCCCGGCCGAGGCGGCGTACTCGACAGCGTCGACTCTATCCTTCTCGCCGCGCCCGTGTTCTACATTATCTGCGACTTTCTCTACGGAATGGCATGATGGGCAACGCTCGCAAAAAAATCATAGTTCTCGGCGCGACGGGCTCCATCGGCTCGAGCTGCATGGACATAGCGCGCCGCTTTCCCGATAGGTTCGCCGTCGTCGGGCTTTCGGCCCATACCGACAGAAACGGGCTTTCCGCGCTCGCCTCCGAATTCTCCGTGTCCCGACCGGTCCTTTCCGGTTTTCAGGGTCAAGACGCCCTGCTCGAAATGATCCGCGACACGGAGGCGGACATCGTCGTGAACGGGATAGCGGGAGCGAGCGGGCTCATGCCGTCGCGCGTCGCGCTTGAGTCCGGCAAGGATCTCGCGCTCGCCAACAAGGAAACCATCGTCATGGCGGGGCCTCTGATCCAGAAACTCGCCGCGGAAAAGGGACGCAAGCTCCTGCCCGTAGATTCCGAGCACTCCGCCGTATTCAACCTGATACACGCGTTCGGGAAGGAATCGATATCCGAGATTATCCTGACCGCGTCGGGCGGCCCGTTCCGAACGTGGGACTCCGCGAGAATCGCGAAGGCCACGCGCGAGGACGCGCTAAAGCACCCGACCTGGTCCATGGGCTCCAAGATAACGATAGACTCGGCCTCCATGGCGAATAAGGGCCTTGAGGTAATCGAGGCATGCAGGCTATTCGACGTTCCGCCGGATCGCGTCAAGGTCGTGGTGCATCCGCAAAGCCTCGTGCACTCATTGGTACGAACGACGGACGGGGTGCTGTACGCGCAGATATCAAAGCCGGATATGCGCCACCCTATCCTTTCCGCGCTCACCTGGCCCGAATACGTCGCGAATCACCTTGAGCCGCTTTCGCTCGAGTCACTGTGCGAGATGCGCTTCGAGCCGCCCCGCTACGCCGACTTTCCGCTGCTTGGGCTCGCGTATCGCGCGGCGGGCCTCGGTGGTTTATATACCGTCGCGTATAACGCGGCGAACGAGGTAGCCGTCGCGGCGTTCCTCGACGGCGCCATACCGTTCACCGCCCTCGCCGCGACTACGGCAAAGGTACTCGAGCGCGATTGGGCTCGGGAGTGCGGGACGTTCGAGGAGATACTGGAAGCAGACGCGCTCGCGCGCGACGCGGCGAGCGACGCCATCAAGGAAGCAAACGCATGATCAAGATATTATTCGGCATCGTATTCCTGGGACTCGTGGTTTTCATCCATGAATTAGGTCACTTCATCGCGGCGCGGATTTCGGGCGTCGCCGTCGAGACCTTCTCGCTCGGATGGGGCCCTGTCCTTCTCCGGAAAAAATGGGGCTCGACCGAATATCGCCTTTCGCTCCTTCCCCTGGGCGGGTATTGCGGCATGAAGGGCGAGCACGCCTTCGCCGACGCGCTCGAGAAAAAACTCGACTACATTCCCCGCGAGGAAGGCGGCTTTTACGCGGCGCATCCCCTTAAGCGGATATTTATCGCGTTTATGGGGCCGTTCTTTAACCTGGTGTTCGCGGTGCTCGCGCTCGCGCTCTCGAGCGCCATCGGCTATACGTACCAAACCACCGAGAACGCGGTCATCCCGATAGAATCGTTCGATAGCGGGTCCTCGAAAACCCCGTCCGCCATGGCCGGGCTTCTCGAGGGAGACCGTATCGTCAGCATGGACGGAACTCCTACGCCGACATTCGCCGACATCCGCCAATACGTGGCGACGCGTCCCGGCGAAAGTATCGAGCTCGTTATCGATCGGGCCGGCAAAAGCCTTAATGCGTCGATAACCCCCGAACTCGACAAAAAAACGGGCGCGGGCCGAATCGGTATATATCCCTACGTTCCCACGATAATCGGGAAGGTCGCGCCGGGCTCGGCGGCCGAGAGCGCCAAGCTCATGGTCGGCGACGTAATCACCTCCGTCGATTCCAAACCGATCGTCACCTCCTATCAGTTCGCGACGGCGCTTGACTCAAAGCCGCAGCAAATCGCCATAGGGTACCGACGCGACGGGATCGATCGCGTCGCGACGCTCGTGCTCGTTTACACGAAAGAGGGCGCGGAGTGCGGCATAAACTGGAAAGCGATTCCGGTTACCGTCAAGGGAACGGGTTTACTCAAGAGCCTCGCGAACGGCGTGATGGGCACGGGACGCACGATCGCGCTGACCGTCAAGAGCATCGGGCTTCTATTCCGCGGGGTCGACGTGACCGAGGCCGTGTCCGGGCCCGTCCGCATAACCATGATGATCGGCGAAGTCGCCGAAACGGGACCATCGGGACTCGCGGAGCTCTTGAGCATTATCTGCGTCTCGCTATTCCTGATGAACCTGCTCCCCATACCGATTCTCGACGGCGGGCTGATCCTCTTCACCCTCGTGGAGCTCGTAATGAGAAAGCCCTTGAAGCCCAAGACGATGTACTACGTGCAATTCATCGGCATCGCGTTTATACTCGGAATGTTCTTTCTCGCCCTATTGGGCGACATTAAGTATATCTTCAAATAACGCGTAGGAGGATACCATGCGCACACTGACTTGCCATTGCGAACAGACGTTTAACGTCGACATCCCGGAGACCGTCAATCTCGACGAAACCCCCGAGGTAATCGCCAGCATCGCCGACGGCTCGTTCCTAACCTGCGTATGCCCCCGGTGCGACGCGACGCTCCACACGGACCTTAAGACGCGGTTTGACTGGCCATCGAGAAAAGTCAGCCTTGTCCTGATCCCGGAGATCGACCGTTTCGCGTACCTGTCGGGGATGATCCCCCACGAAACCGACGCGCAGGCGGTTATCGGCTTCGCAGAGCTCGCCGACCGCGTCGCCGTCCTCGCGGCGGGACTCGATCCCGTCGCCGTGGAGGCCATCAAATATCACCTGCTCGTCAAGTCGCGCGAGGTCGCGGGCGCGGGCAAGGCCACGATCGTTTTCGAGAAAGTCGACGAGGGCGGGAACCTCGAGTTTCGCATTCACGGCATCCGCGAAGGCGAGATCGCCGTATCTAAACTGCCGCGCTCGATCTACGATACCATTAAGGCGGACCTATCCGCGGATCCCGAGAAAGACCCGTATCCGCAGTTAACGAATGGCTCATACGTTTCCGTAAAGAATATTCTCATCGAGGACGTCTAGCATGACCCGCCGTTTAGCGCTCATCGCGGCCGCGGCGACGCTATTCGCGGCGATTGAGCCGGCGATCGCGCGTCAGCCGAGCGTTTCCTTCCCCATCGCCGGTTTCCCCCAAGAGGCCGCGACGCCGGAGACGGCGCAAACAGAAACGCTCAATCCCCGGCACCATGAAGGCGCCGTCATCTCGCTCGCGAGGCACAATTCCGACTCGCTCGATTTCTTCGCCGGTACGGCCGACGGCTTCGTCGTGCTCGCGCAAGCGTCCGGCGAAACCGAAAGCTGGCAAATCTCGGAACTCCCCGTCAGGAAGCTCGCGATTCATCCCAACGGGAATCTCTTGGCCGCGTACGAGTCGGATGGATTCAGCGTGCATCGCCTCTCCGTCTGGGACTGGAGGGCAAAGACCAGGCTCTACGCGAAGCGCTTCCGCGACTCCGTCATATCCGTTTCGTGGTCCGCGCGCGGCACGTATCTTCTCGTCGGGAACACCTCCGTGGAAGGAATCACCGTCTTCGACGGCGACTCGGGAAAGCCGAAATCGGTTTTTAAGAAGTCTCCCGGAATCGTGTCCCTTAGCCTGACCGGCGGAACCGAGGCGAGCATGATCACCTTTGGGCCATCCGGCACCATTCTATATACCGATATCTCGTCGGGCGCCGAGCGCGCGCGATATGAATCCATACGGGACATCGTCTCTCCCTCCCTCCTTAACAACAACCTAAGGATCGCGGGCCGCCTTGACAATGACATCGTGACGATCGACGCGACGAGCGGGAAACGCGTCGCGCGCTACGCCTCGCCGGGAAAGTCTTTTATCGCCACGACCGCGGGCGATTCGGTTCCCGTTTGGCTCAGCGACTCAGGCGACGGTGGATGGACCGTACGCACGGGCGACGCGTCCTCGTCGCGTTTCACGATTCCCGACGGTTCCGCAATCGCCTCCGCGATCGGTCTTCCCGACAGGCTCGCCTTCGGCACGGATTCTGGCATGATATACGTCGTCGACCGAGCGAGCGTCTCCGGAACGATATCTCCCGAGCCGCTCGAGGGCAACCGATGCGCTAGGATAGACGACGTCGCGACCGACGGTAAGCGTCTGTTCGTTCTCTCCGAGGGGACCTTGCTGGAAACCACGGGACCGGATTCCTCCCCAACGTACCGTTTGGGAGGGCTTCCGGGGGATCGCGTCGCCGTTCTCGGCGACGGATCATTCCTTATTTGGTCCGCGAAGAAAGCGGGCCCGGTACTTCGGGTTTCGACGGACGGGCAAACTAGAACCCTTCTATATCAGGGCAAGGAAGGCATTCGATCGCTTTCGGTCAAGGACGAAACGATCTCTTTCGTCGAAGGCACGAGCATGGCGGTCTCGATCGGCGTCGAGCCGGGAGCTAAACCCTTTACGTACTCGGGCGCCGGCCTTCAGGACGCGATACCCGTCTCCGCCGACAGGATACTCGTCTCTAAGTCCACGACCCGACGCTCGCCCTCGCCCCTTTTAATGATCAGCACGTCGACGGGCGAAACGGTTCCCGTACCCGTCGATGCGGAACTCTGCTATGGCCTTCATCTGACTGAGGGCGCGACTCCCGGCATCGTGGCGTTCCTCGTTCGTAACGGCGACGCGCCGTCCACGGAGATCGCGTCGATTTCGATCGACGCTAGCGGCCCTTCCGGCGTCGGCGCCACGACGAAGGCCTCATATCAGGACGAGGACCTTACCGCGAGCCTTTCGGTCAACGGGAGCCTGCTCTACACGAATCTCGGAAAAGGACAGCTATCCTGCATCGACGTCGAAAGCAACCGACAAACGCGAATGGACCGCGGATATTCCTTGCCCGCAAAAACCTCGATTATGGACGATTACGTCGTCACGCTTAACGGCAACGGGTCCATAACCTGGTTTCACGCGAGAACGAATAACCTGATAGGTGACGCCGCCCTCGGACGGCATGGCGTTTGGCTCGTAAGCGAATGACGCGAATAAGTGCCGACCGAAAGGTCAGCCTTGGGTCTTCGATACGAACTTGGTGAATTTCGGTAGGAACAGAATGTCTATGTCGCCGATCGGGCCATTGCGCTGCTTGGCGACGATGAGCTCTGTGTCTATCGCCTGATCCCGGTCGCCGCCGTCCTTGTTGGACGACACGCGTTCCCTGTGCAGGAACATAACGACGTCCGCGTCCTGCTCGATCGATCCCGACTCGCGAAGGTCGGCAAGTGTGGGCTTCTTTCCCTCCGCGTCGCGCTTGACCTGCGACAGGGCGACGACGGGAATGTTCAGCTCGCGCGCGAGGCTCTTAAGCGAACGCGAAATCTCCGCGATCTGCTCGTGCCTCGGGATAAGCGAATTCTCGCTCGTAATGAGCGTAAGGTAGTCAACGTAAATAATCTGCACGTCGAACTGGGCCTTGAGGCGCCTCGCCATCGCGCGAAGGTCGAGCAGCTTCATGTTCGGCATATCGACGATATAAAGCGGCGCATCGTAAATCTGTCCCGCGGCGTCCTGTATGCTCTGAAAATCGCTCATCTTCAAAAGGCCGGTTCGGATCTTCTCGGAGGGAATCCTCGCCTCGGACGAAATAAGTCGCTGCATGAGCTGCATGTCCGACATTTCGAGCGAGAAGAAGGCCGTGGGGATTTTTTCCTTGATGGAAGTATGGGCCGCCATGGTGAGCGCGAGCGCGGTCTTTCCGACCGACGGGCGCGCGCCGATGATGATG
>DAOPXQ010000017.1:0-17947 GCA_035352395.1 Treponemataceae bacterium
GATCTCGCGCGCGATTGCGCTAAGCGGCATATCGAGCTGCTCATATCGGACATCCATACGCAACCGTACATGCTCGTCGTTAAGACCGGCCTTGACGTTAAACTCGGCGAGAATCGCATCTTCGGAAACCTAGACGAGGCGCTGGTCCGCGCGGCGTCGATCGTCGGCGTGCCCTACGAAAAGCAGGAGCACGAGCCGACGGTGGAACGCGAGAAAAAGGCAAAGGCGTAAACCTGATTCGCGATGCCGGCGCGCGGCATCGCTTACTTTTTACGGAAGGATGCGATCCGCCTTGCGCCGCGAGAATGAGCAGCCGCAGAAGTCCTGGCGGTAGAGCCCGTATTCGCGGCTGAGCTCGATGGATTTCAGGAAACCGTTTTTTTTCTTGAAGTCGGACCACAGCCACGCGACGCCGTGCTTTTTCCCTAAGGCGTCGCCGAGCGCGTTGATGCGCTTCGCGTCCTTCATTGGGCTGAGCGAAAGGGTCGTCGTGAAGTAATCGCATCCCGCCTTCTTCGCCTCGAGCGCGGTTCGCTCGATCCTGAGCCCGTAGCACAGCGTGCATCGATCCCCGCCCTCGGGGTCATCCGCGCGATCCCGCGCGAACGAAAGGAATTCCTCCGGGTCGTACTCTCCCTCGAGAAACGCTACTGGATTCGGCGTCGGCATCATGGCGATCAGCCGCTCCTGTTCGCGCGCGCGCTTTTCGTACTCTGCGCGGTCGTCGATGTTCGGGTTGTAGTAAAGTACGGTGATTTTAAAAAACGACGAGAGAACGGCGATGACCGCGGTGCTGCAGGGGCCGCAGCACGAGTGCAGCATCAGCGACGGCGTGCCCTCGAGGCCTTCAAGCGTCTTCTCCATCTCTCTTTGGTAGTTCATTTCTTTCGCCTTACAGCGTCTCGATCTTTCGGAGGATCGCCGCGACGTACTCGGATACGTCCGGCACGTCCTTTTTCGGGACGCGGAACCCGATCGCGCCAGCGTGGCCGCCGCCGTCGGTTATCCCGAAATCCGTCAATATGCTCCTGAGGTCGATATTGGAAACCTCCCGCGACGTCCTGATCCTGAACTGTATGAGGTCCGAGACCTCGGGAAGGTCGTAATACGCGGAGAGCCCGATAGTTCCCGATTTTTCCGAAAGGAAATCGGTTATCGACTTGATGACCTTCACGAAAAGGCTGTAGTCGATGCCCGTCTGATACGTCCTCGAAAAGTCTTCCTCCAGGATCACGTATCCCGTTCTCCCGAAGAAGTGCGCGTGCTCGAGTATCATCTGGTAGAGGTTTTTCTCCTCCGTGGAAAGCGTCTGAATCGTGTTGAAGATATCCTTCATCGACGAGTAGTTGTTGCTGTTCTTGTGCGAGAGCTCGCGAAGCCGCGAGGCGAAGCGCTTGCTGAAGTACCGGTAAAAGAATATGTCGCGGTTGTTCTTCAGCGTAAGGCCGAAGCGCGTGTCACCGATCATTCCGGTCAGCATGCACAGGACTAAGTTGCGCGAGAATAGGTCTTCGATGCCGAAGCGCGAGAGCAGGTCCTTCCTCCGCTCGAGCTTGCAGCACAGGAATCCGATGAGCTCGCACGTGCTCGAGGCTCGGTGCACGAGGCAGTAGCCGTCGGTGCCCGCGTACGCCGCGTCCGCCGAAAGGTGGTGGTCAAGCTCGACGATGATTCTTTTGGGGTCCGCGAGCATTTCCTTTATTTGCGGGTTGAGCGAGATCATGTCGGGTTTGGGCGTGTCGAGCACGCAAATAATGTCCGGGGGGATTAGCGCGCAGGCCTCGCCCTGGACGATGTCGATCTTGTTATACGCGCAGATGTTCGCCATATAGGAGAGCTGGTCGGGAATTTGGTCGTGGATATAGATAGAGACGGGTTTGCCGAATTTCGCGATGAGAAGCGCCATGGAGACGAGGGACGCGATGCAGTCCTCGTCCGGAAGCTCGTGACCGAGCAGGAGGAACGATTTGCCGTCGGCGATCGTGCGTAGTATGCGTTCGACGGTGCGTTCCCTTTCCGCTATCGATGCGAAGGCGAGCTTGCGCTGCGTACGCCGCTCGTAGAGTACGGCGCGGTTTCGACCCTCGTCCTTCGCCTGATACAGCGCGACGTCCGCGTTCTTTTTCAGGGCTTCCGCCGACGCGACCCTATTGGTAAGGGCGGCAACGCCGAAGCTCGCGGTTACGCGCGCCTCGGGACGCGATTGAAAGGTAAGCTCGGAGATTCGCTCGCGCATGTCTTGGCATATGGCCATCGCCGCGTCCGCGTCGGTGTCCGGGAACACGATCGCGAATTCGTCGCCGCCGTCCCGCGCTATGGTGTCGTGCGCCCTTGAGCACTTGCGAAACACGTCCGCGATCGCGCGAAGGGTTTCGTCGCAGAAAGACTCGCCGTATTCGCGGTTAAGCGCGCCAAACCGGTCGATGTCGACCATCGCGACCGAAAGCGATCTCCTTTCGGTGATTGCCTTGCGGAACTCGGTTTGAAGGGCGCTGTCGAGGAATCTTCTGTTGTAAAGGCCCGTGCCCTCGTCGGTAACGGCGCGCAGCTGCGCGGCCTCGCCCCATTTAACCATTTCGCTTATGAGCGTGCCCGTGGCGTCGAGGCGGGAAGTCGTGACGAGGATCATGCGATACAGGATCTTCTCGGCGATCGCGGAATGTTCCGACATCAGACGCTCGAGCGCGTCGCCGCCGAGGCTGAGGAGCCTCGCGTCGTCGATCGCGTGGCAGGTCGCGGATCTGGGGAGTCCCTCGATCATGGACATCTCGCCGAAGAAGTCTCCCTTCGCAAAATCGGAGAGCACTATGTCCTCTCCCGCGGCGTCGCGTATGGTCGCCCGAACGCGTCCGTCTACCAGTATGAAGAAATCGTTGCCCGGGTCGCCCTCGGAGAAGAGCAGGGCTCCCGCCTTTAGCGTCCTTTGGCCGAGGTTCGCCTCGACGACGCCGATTTCCTCTCGCGTAAGGCCGGAAAAAAGCGCGAGTTCGGTGAGATTATCGCGCGAGTCCACGCTCATGGTTGCGCCTCCGAATTCGCGTCGGCGAAGAGTATTTTGTTCCCGCCCTTGGCTCGACCAGCGAGCGGCAGGGGATGCGCGCGCGAGATCAGCCCTCCTGAGTCGCTTGCGTGGTCGGGATAGAGGGCGATTCCCTCGCTGACGGTCAGTTTAAATCCGGGTATTCGCGTAAGGTCCGCGATATCGATCGATCCGTAATACTCGCGGATTCCCTCGGCAACGGCAAGCGCCGCCTCCCGGCCGAAAGAGGGCAGGATTATCGCGAATTCGTTGCCCGCGTAGCGTATGAGCGGCGCGCCCTCGGGCAGAATCGCCGGAAGGCCGCTTGCCAGCCTCGCGAGCAGGCTCGATCCGGCCTCGTGACCGTCATGGTCGCATACCTGCTTGAAGTTATCGGGCTTGAGCATGATGAGGGCAAGGGGACGATTGGGGACGATGAAGGAGGCAAGGTTGTCCTCTAGCCATGTTTTATTGCGCAGTCCGGTCAGTTTGTCTTCATATATTTGCTTTCGCAGTTCCTGAATATACGGCGCGTTTTCCTTCAGCGCCGCGTCAGCCTTTCTCGTTCGGTCGGCGATAAAGCCGATAAGCGAATAGAGTATCCTCGATCCGGTAGCTGGGGATTTCTCGATGTAATCGCGGAAGGAGACGCCCGCGCGGGGAAAACTGACGACGGCCGCATCGGTTCCCGCCTTCACGGTTACCGTGCGCGGTCGCCCTGAGATCATGTCGATTTCGCCGAGACTGTCACCCGCGACGAGCCGCGCGATCTCTATTAATCCCTCGGTATCCGACTGGCGGAGTACGGAAAACTCGCCGGATACGATAAAAAACATATCCGGGGACTCGTCGGTGGCATTGAATAGGGTTTCCGAGGCTTTACAGGTACGGAGAGTTGAATTCGCGGCAATGTCGTCGAGGCAGGATTGGGGAATTCGAGAAAAAACCCGAGAAGATGATATTATCGCCCGTTTCTGGTCCGAATCGCTCATTCAGAATTGCTCCCGAGTTATTACTATAGCAGTTTTTAGTGGATTTTACGAAAAAAAACGCAAAAAAAAACCTATAATTATCAATTTGACAGGCTCCGGTATCTGCCTCTATCATAAATATGAACAATTTACGCAAACAAGGAGATACACATGAATTTAAACAAACTGTTGGGTTTGATCGGAACGACGTTGGGCGGAGGGCTTGTCGGAGCCGGAATTCAACGAACGTACATGTTTGGAAACAAACTTTCTTCCGGGATCTCTAAATTGATGGGAAAATCGAGCATTCGCTGGGATTCGACGACCTGGACGCTCCTCGTAATCGGCGTCGTCGTGCTTGCGGCGGGCGTCTGGTTTTCCATGAAGAGAAAATAACTCCGAATCGTGCCGCCTTGCGCGGGACTCGTCCATTGCGCTATAATGCTGCGGTTACCAAAGACGCCGGAACTTCCAAAGTCCGGCGTTTTTTGTGAGGAGGACTTATGAAAATCGCAGGAAAGACCCTGCCCATTCTGCTCGTGGCCGCGGTGGCGCTCGTCGCCGGTTGCGCCAAGACGTCGCAAAGCTCAGGCGACGTGATCAAGATCGGCGTTTTCGAGCCGATGACCGGAGCGAACGCCGCTGGCGGCGCCATGGAAGTTGAGGGCATCAAGCTCGCCAACGAGATGTACCCGACCGTCACCGTTGGGGGCAAGGAATACAAGATCGAGCTCGTTATCGCGGACAACAAGTCCGATAAGGTCGAGGCCGCCACCGCGGCCCAGCGGCTCGTCGATAAGGAAAAGGTTTCCGCCATTCTCGGATCGTGGGGTTCGTCCCTTTCGATGGCCGCCGGCCCGATCGTCCTTGACGCGAAGGTTCCCGCCATCGGACTTTCCTGCACGAATCCCCTGGTCACCCTCGGAAACGACTACTACTTCCGCGTGTGCTTTATCGACCCCTTCCAGGGAACCGTTATGGCTAACTACGCCTACAACGTCGCCGGAGCCCGCACCGCGGTCATCGTTCAGGAAGTTTCCAACGACTATTCCGTCGGCCTCGCGAAGTTCTTCACCGATAACTTTAAGAAGCTCACCGGTAACGACGCCTGCATCCTGTCGGTCCTGAACTACAACACGAACGACCAGGACTTTACCGCCCAGCTCACGACGATCAAGTCGCTCAATCCCGACGTCATCTTCGCGCCCGGCAACTATACCGAAAGCGCGCTCGTGATGAAGCAGGCCCGCGAACTCGGCATCAACGCGCCGTTCCTCGGCGGCGATACCTGGGAAACCCCGGAGTTCATCGACGTCGGCAAGAAGCTCGTCGAGGGCGCGACGTTCTCCACGTTCTTCGCGGTCGAAGGCGCAACCTCGGGAATGTCCAAGACCTTCGTTGACGCCTACAAGGCCAAATATTCGAAAGAACCCGCCGCGGTCATCGCGCTCGGTTTCGACGGGTACCTCCTCGCGATCGACGCGATCAAGCGCGCGGACTCCCTTGACACCGTCAAGATCCGCGACGCCCTCGCCGCGACCAAGGGTTTTGAGGGAGCCGCCGGTTCCATCACCCTCGACGCGAACGGCGACGCGAACAAGAGCGCGTTCATCAAGACCGTCAAGGACGGAAAGTTCACGTACCTGACCGTCGTAAACCCCTAACTCTCAGCTCGCTGGGAGGGTTTCGCCGACCCCGCATCGCGCGGGCGGCGAAGCCTTTCCGCGAGAAAAAATCCGTATTTGCTGGAAGTACCATGACTATTGCCCTTTTCCTTCAGCACCTTACCAATGCCCTCTCCCTCGGCAGCCTGTACGCGCTCATCGCGATCGGGTACACGATGGTGTACGGCATCCTTCGTCTCATAAACTTCGCGCACGGCGACATTTTTATGCTCGGCGCGTACCTCGCGTTCTATCTCGTCACGCTCGCCCTGCTTCCCTGGTGGGTCGCCTTTCTCGTCGCGATAGCGCTCACCGCGATGCTCGGCATCGGCCTTGAGCGTGTCGCATACCGGCCGCTTCGCGATTCGCCGCGCATTTCCATAATGATCAGCGCGATCGGCGCATCGTTCCTCATCGAAAACCTCGCGACGGTACTCTTCGGCGGAAGGCCGAAGGGATTCGTCGTTCCCGATATTTTCTCGCAAGTCCTTCATCTCGGCTCGGTCTCGGTCGTTTCCATAAGCGTCATGATCCCGATCTTCACGTTCGCGATCCTCGCGCTGCTTCTGTGGATCGTGCACTCGACCAAAGTCGGCATGGCGATGCGGGCCGTGTCGACCGACATAGACGCGGCGCGGCTCCAGGCGATCGACGTCAACCGCGTCGTCTCGTTTACCTTCGGGCTCGGCTCGCTGCTCGCGGCGTTCGGCGGAATCCTTTGGTCGCTCAAGTACCCGCAGCTCAATCCCACGATGGGAATCATGCCGGGGCTCAAGTGCTTCATAGCTGCGGTGCTCGGCGGGATCGGTAATATCGGCGGCGCGGTGCTCGGCGGATTCCTTCTTGGCTTCATCGAGATCATGATCATCGCGTTCCTTCCGAACCTTACCGGTTATCGGGACGCGTTCGCGTTCGTCGCGCTGATTCTCGTGCTCCTCCTTAAGCCTTCCGGGCTTCTCGGGAAGAACCAGGTGGAGAAAGTATAAATGACAAAGAAAACGAACCTGATCCTTTCCGCGATCGCGTGCCTCGCGCTCCTCGCGCTTGTCTTCGTGGCCGACAAGGCCTTCGGTAACTTCACGCTTCGCATATTCAATCTCTGCGCGATCTACATCGTGCTCGCCATCTCGATGAACCTGCTTAACGGATTCACCGGCCTGTTCTCGCTTGGGCACGCGGGCTTCATGGCGATCGGCGCGTACGTGTGCGCGCTCTTGACCATGAGCCCCGCGCAGAAGGCGATGAACTTCTTCCTGTCGCCGATCGTGCCCGTCCTCGCGAACGTGCAGATCCCGTTCGTGCCGGCGCTGCTCGCCGCGGGACTCGTCGCCGCGGCCTTCGCCTGGCTGATCGGCACGCCGGTGCTCCGGCTCCGCGACGACTACCTCGCCATCGCGACGCTCGGCTTCGCCGAGATCATTCGCGTCGTCATCACGAACATGCAGTCCGTGACGAACGGCGCGCTTGGGCTCAAGGGCTTGCCTAAGTACTCGACTACTTGGGTCGTGTGGAGCGTCGCCGCGCTTTCGGTGATATTCATGTTCGCGCTGACGCGCTCGGCGTACGGCCGCTCGCTCAAGGCCGTGCGCGACAACGAGATCGCCGCGCAGGCGATGGGCATCGACGTCGCGCACGTCAAAATCGTGAGCTTCGTCGTGTCAGGCTTCATGGCCGGCGTCGGCGGCGCCCTGCTTGGCCACCTCATGACGACGATAGACCCGAAGATGTTCGTATTCGGGCTTACCTATAACATTATCCTGATCGTGGTGCTCGGCGGCAACGGAAGCATAACCGGCTCCGTGATCGCGTCGATCGCGGTAACCATCCTCATGGAGGCGCTTCGCTTCCTCGACGGCCCGCTCAATCTCGTCTTCGTGAAGACCGACGGGCTTCCGGGGCTTCGCATGGTAGTCTTCTCCCTCCTCCTGATGGCCGTTGTTATCTATCGGCAAAAGGGTCTAATGGGAACGAAGGAATTCTCGTGGGACATGTTCTCCGAGGCGGGGCTGTTCCCGCGTAGAAAGAACCGTCCTGAAGGCGAGGGAAAGGGGGCGGGCAAATGCTGAAAGCAAACCATGCCTCTATGCGATTCGGCGGGCTTACCGCCGTGTCCGACCTCAACCTTACCGTCGCCGACGGCGAGATCGTCGGGCTTATCGGGCCAAACGGCGCGGGAAAGACTACCGCGTTCAACATGATCACGGGCGTTTACAAGCCGACCGAGGGCAACGTCACCTACGACGGCGTCGACATCTCGCGGCTTCCCCCGCATAAGATCACCGCGCTCGGGCTCGCCCGCACGTTCCAGAATATCCGTCTTTTCCGCGAGATGACCGTCCTCGAGAACGTGCTCGTCGCGAGCAACCTCCGGATGGGCATTCATCTCATTCCGTCGGTCCTGCACCTCCCCGCGTACGGAAAGAAAGAGCGCGAGGCGCGCGCGCGCGCGATGGATCTCCTCGATTCCGTCGGCCTCGCCGAACACGCGAACGATTCCGCGACCTCTCTCCCGTACGGCAAGCAGCGCCGGCTCGAGATCGTCCGGGCTCTCGCCACGAAACCGTCCCTTCTCCTACTCGACGAACCCGCCGCCGGCATGAACCCCCAGGAGTCCCAGGAGCTGATGC
Organism: Treponemataceae bacterium; assembly: GCA_035352395.1. Taxonomy (GTDB): domain Bacteria; phylum Spirochaetota; class Spirochaetia; order Treponematales; family Treponemataceae; genus Teretinema. The sequence goes on from DAOPXQ010000017.1 coordinate 8,282, forward strand.
GGTTCATCCTCTCGATCCGCGAGCGGCATTCGTTGTCGATCCTCCTTATCGAGCATCATATGCAGGTCGTCATGGGCGTCTGCTCGCGCATGTACGTCCTGGAATACGGCGTGACGATAGCCGACGGGACGCCGGACGAGATCCGGAAAAACCAGCGCGTCATCGAGGCGTATTTGGGAGTGGACAATGCTGAAGCTTGATAACATATCGGTTTTTTACGACGGAATCCACGCCCTTCAGGGCGTTTCCCTCGATGTTCCGGACGGAAAGATCGTGTCGCTGATCGGGGCGAACGGCGCGGGAAAGTCGACGACGCTCAAGTCGATCGTCGGATTGGTAAAGCCAGCGTCAGGGCGCGTGCTGTGGGACGACGCCGACCTCGTCGGTTCCGCCACGAAGGACATCGTATCCCGTGGCATCGTGCTCGTGCCTGAAGGCCGACACGTTTTTCCGAATCTAACCGTAGAGGAAAACCTGACGCTCGGGGCTTATCACCGTAAGGACCGCGACGGCATCAAGCGCGACCGCGAGATGGTCTATGACCTGTTCCAGCGGCTTCGAGAGCGCATGAAGCAGCCGGCGGGAACGCTATCGGGCGGCGAACAGCAAATGCTCGCCGTCGGTCGCGGGCTCATGACTCAGCCTAAGCTTTTTATGCTCGACGAACCCTCGCTGGGCTTAGCCCCGCTCGTCGTCAAGATGATCTTCGATATTGTCCGGGAGATTAACCGCAAGGGAACGACCGTTTTGCTCGTCGAGCAGAACGCGCGCGCCGCGCTTGAGGTAGCCGATTATGGCTATGTGCTCGAGACAGGCGCGATTTCCTTCTCCGGCACGGGCAAGGAACTGCTCGCGGACGATCGGGTTCGGAAGGCATATCTTGGCGAAAGTTAATGCTTCATGCTTGACATGTTGCATATTTATACGTATTCTGTGCATATGAATGCAATCAGCATGCTCGTAGTAGTAGTCCTCGTCGTCGTACTTGTAACGCTCGTTACAGGGAAGCAAGGATTTCTGCCAAGGGCATGAGCGATCGTGAATAAACGAACCCTCCGGCAGATCCGGAGGGTTTTTTTTTACGGTTTTTTGGTGGTGGGTGTCTAGTATACCTAAGGAGCGAATATGATCGAGGCGACCGGCGCGCAAATCGTGGTGAAATTGCTCGAGCGACAGGGTATAACGACCGTTGCGGGAATACCCGGCGGATCGGTGCTGCCCCTCTATGACGAGCTCGCGAAAAGTTCGATACGCCATGTACTGGTTCGCCATGAGCAGGGTGGGGGATTTCTCGCCCAGGGAATGGCGCGCTCGACCGGAAATCCGGCGGTCTGCATCGCGACGAGCGGGCCCGGGGCGATGAACCTCCTTACCGCGATCGCGGACGCGCGCGCCGACTCCATACCGATCGTGGCGATCACGGGGCAGGTCACGAGCTCCCTTATCGGTACCGATGCCTTTCAGGAAGTCGACACCTTTGGGCTGTCGTTTCCCATAGCCAAGCATAGCGTGATGGTTAAGTCGGCCGCCGAGCTGCTCGACGTTCTGCCGAAGGCATTCTCGCTCGCGGCCTCAGGGCGGCCGGGTCCGGTGCTCGTCGATATTCCGCGCGACGTGCAGACGCAAAAGGCAACGTTCGAGTCCTGGCCCGAGCCGGGAAGGGCCGTGCGTAGGGCGGAGCAATTTCGGTCAAGCCCACAGGAGTTTGCCAGTGCCCTTTCCGCGGCGGCCGTTCTCCTGTCCCAATCCGCGAAGCCCGTGCTCTACGCCGGCGGGGGCTGTAATAGTCCCGAGGCGGCTAGCGGGATCGCCCGCTTGCTCGAGGTCTTCCCGATGCCGGTGGTGACGAGCCTTATGGGGATTGGGTGCGTTCCGCGCGATTCGGCGTGCCTCCTTGGCATGGTTGGGATGCACGGCAGCATGGCCGCGAACCGGGCTATGCACGACGCGGACGCGGTGGTCGCGGTCGGCGCGCGGTTCGACGATCGCGCCACCGGCTTAATAAGGAAATTTTGCCCCGACGCGAAGATTATCCATATCGATATCGACGCGGCGGAGGTGAACAAGATCCTGCCCTCGGGAATATCGGTCATCGCGGACGCCGAGTCGGCCTTGCCCGTGCTCGCCGGCATGATCGACGAACTCGACTCTGAACGTAAGGCGATTTCCGCGCGTAAATCCTGGCTGGATCGGTTAGCGGGCGTTCGGGATAAGGCCGAGGCCAAGGAAAACGCGCGAATTGAAGCTTCCTCGCGTGCCAAGCGTGGCACGAGCGCGGGGTTGGGCGACGGCCTCGCGGATCCCCGTTCGTTCATCGCGTCCATTCCCGCGGCCATGCGCGCGGCGGGAATCGATCCCGATACCGCTATCGTGACCACCGACGTCGGTCAGCATCAGATGTGGACCGCGCAGCGCTACCCGTTCTCGCGGCCTCGGCAGTTTCTTACGTCGGGTTCGCTCGGCACGATGGGCTTCGGGCTTCCAGCCGCCATTGGCGCGGCGCTCGCGAACCCGGGGCGTCGCGTCGTGTGCGTGTCCGGCGACGGCTCGATCATGATGAATATCCAGGAGCTTGCCACGCTTGCCGAGGAAGGACTCGACGTAACCGTTATCGTACTCGACAACGGGGCTCTCGGCATGGTCCGTCAGCAGCAGGAACTGCTTTTCGCTCGGAATTTCTCAGCGTGCCTTTTCGCCAAGTCGCCCGACCTTGCCGCTATTGCCGCGGCCTTCGGTTTGCGTACCGTCGACGCGTCGGAGCCTGGCTGGGAGGAGGCGGCGTTCGCGGGCAGGGGGCCTCGCTTCCTTCGCGTGCGCATTCCGCAGGAGGAAAACGTCTATCCGTTCGTGCCCGCGGGAAAGGCGAACGTCGAGGCGATCGAGGGCTGACGCGCGGTAGAAGGTCGACGCGCGAGCGAAGGTCGTTACGCGCTCTTCCCCCTTGGGGCGGATTCAGGCTATAGTCACGCAAGGGGGAATGAGCGCCATGATCAAGATTGTCTCGTCGGAGTTTATAAAAGGCGCGGCGAACGCCTCTCAGTATCCCGCGACGAAGGGCGCGGAGTTCGCGTTTTTCGGCAGGTCGAATGCCGGTAAATCATCCCTTATCAATATGCTCCTGAACAGGAAGTCGCTCGTCAAAACCGGTTCGCGGCCGGGGATGACGCGCATTATCAACTTCTTCGCCGTGAATGGCGGAGAGGTTACGCTCGTCGACCTTCCCGGCTATGGTTTCGCCCAGCGATCCGCCGACGAGAATAGCGCGTTTGACCGGATGCTCGCGGAATATGCCTCCTCGCGGGCGCAGCTTCGGACTATTTTCTTCCTTATGGATATGCGACGCGAACCGGGAGACGTGGAAAAGGAATCGATCGAGTATTTCGAGCGGCTCAACGTCGAGGTGGTCATCGTCGGCACGAAGGCCGACAAGCTCAGCAAGAACGATATCTATAACGCGACCAGAAAGTGGGCGACGATGTTCAATCGCGCGCCCGAGCTGATCGCCGTGACGTCCGCGTCGAAGAATACGGGCCGCGACCAGCTTTTAAAGATGATAACGGAGCGCGCGAAGTAACTCGTTCGCTGGAACGAGCTCGTTCGCGCGATGGCCTATTTGGCCTTTCTGCCGAGTTGGACTACGCGCGATACCGGTGACGAGAACATGATGCCGATTCCCGGAGTCGTCAGGCACGGGAGTTTCTCGATCGCGTCGCGGATCGCGTTCGCGGTTTCCCTTTCGGCGAGGATCAGGATCTCTTCCTTTTCCGGGACGATCGTGATTCCGAAGAACTTCTCGTCGTCAGGCTTGCCGGTTCCCCGCGCGTTTAGGATCGTGCCGCCCTTCGCGCCGGCCTTTCGCGCCGCGTTCATGATGTCGTCCGCGTATCCCCTGTTGACGATTATCGAGATCATTTCCTGTTCCGTGTCCGTCATGACATCCCCTCCCATCGGCACGACGAACGCCATGCTCTCTTTTTTCCCTCTATACGCCGTCGCGTCGACTATCGACGCGAGCACGGCCTCGAGCTGATCGTCGGTCACGAGCGTCAGCAGAACGTCTCGCTCGATGTCCGCGAGCGCGAGAAAGCGGAGTATCCGCGAATCGAGCTCGCCTCGCCCGACGAAAACGGTTCCCCCTCGCGCACCCGCCGCGCGCGTGCGCAGCGCTATCTTCTCGCCATGCCCATGCGGCACGACGGTGAATATCTTCCAATCGTAGTTCATTTTCCCAATCCTTCGGCGACGCGCGCCTCGCTGCGGTGAAACAGCATCCCGAGAATCTGGATGGCCACGAGCGGCGTCGCCGCGACCATCGCGATCACGCCGAATCCGTCGGTCGCCGGGTTTCCACCCGCCGCCACGGACGCGCCGAGCGTAAGCGAAAGGATGAACGTGCTTGCCATCGGGCCGGACGCTACGCCGCCCGAGTCGAACGCGATGGCGGTGAATAGCCTCGGCGTCGCGAAGGTCAGCGCTATGGCGAGCGCGTAGAACGGCACGAGCAGCCACCAGACGCTGAAGCCGAAGATCACGCGGCACATCGAAAGCCCGACGGAGACCGCGACCCCGATCGCGAGCGTCGCGAGCAGGACCGGTTTTCGAATGTTTCCTCCCGACGCTTCTTCAACCTGCTCGGTGAGGACCCACACGGCGGGCTCCGCGCACACGACGACTGCGCCGAGGACGCAGCCGATCGGTATCAGTATCCAGCGGTATTCGAGCGCGCCCAATACGCTGCCGAGTTTGGTACCCGCCGGAACGAACGCGAGGTCGGTACCGATGAAGAAAAGCGTAAGCCCGATGGCCGCGTACACGAATCCGAGCGTGATCCGCCTAAATAGGCGGGGAGGGAGACGCAGGAGAAAAAACTGAAAGCAAAGGATGATGCCGTAGAGCGGGGCGAGCGCTATCAGGACGTCGCGCGCTTCCATGGGAAAATGCGCGAAGGCCTGCGCCACGGACGCGAGCGCCAGCGACGCGATAGATGCTATCGACGCGGCAGACTGCGCGCCTTCGCCGGGCGCGATCGCGGCGTCGATGCCCGAGCCGAGGCCCGCGCCGACGCCCGAGTGTTCGCCGCCGCCGGACATAGCGAAGCCGAGCAGCGTCACCGCGATGATCGGCCCGATCGACGCGATACCCGTGAACCCGAAGCTGTCCTCGAGCGCGTTTTTGTCGCCGCGGACGGACGCGATACCAACGCCGAGCGCGATGATGAATGGGACCGTCATCGGGCCCGTGGTGGCGCCGCCCGAGTCGAACGCGATGGCGACGAAGACGTTATCGATCCGCGAGGCGAGCGCGAATATCAGTAAATAGCCGACGATAAGCACGACGCGGTAGGGGACCTGGAGAAGGACGCGCGCGAGGGCGAGCGCGACGAACGAGCCGACGCCGAGCGCGACCGCGAGTACCAGCGGTCGCGACTTGATGACGCCCGTAACGGACTCGACCTGGTCGCCGAGGACTAAGAGATCAGGCTCCGCGACGGTGATGAGGAACCCGATGACGAGCCCGGCCCCGAGGATGAGCGGCATGCTGCGCGCGCGAGTGAGCTTCGAGCCCATGTAGGCGCCGGCGGGCACGATGCCGAGGTCCGCCCCGGTGAGGAATATAGAAAGACCGAGTATCAGTATGACCGAACCGACGCAGAAGGGAACGAGAGTCGTCGTTCCGAGCGGCGCTATGGTCGTGCCGAGAATAAGCACAAGCGCGCAGATCGGGAGCACGGCATAGCAGGTTTCGCGAATTTTGTGCAATAAATTCATGTGAAATTAAATTATCATCCCTTGACAGAAAATACAAGTTTCTGGCAGTATAGATTATGGAAACACGCAATATATTCCTTAACATTTCCCCCATCGATCATCGCTATTCACTTTCAGAGTCTTCCGTGTACGAAAGGCTTTCCGCCGAGATATCGGAGCAAGCGGCCGTCGTCTCCTGCGCGCGCGCCGAAATCGCGCTCGTCAAGGCCCATCTCTCCGTAAGGGGCGAGCTCGATTCCGCCATCGAACGGAAACTCGACGCCGTCGCCGTCACGATCGACCCATCCCTCGTCTACGCCGAAGAAGAAAAGACCAAACATAACATACGCGCCCTCGTGAACGTCCTCAAACGGATGGTACCGGAGCAAGTCGCGCCGCTCGTGCACCTCGGCGCGACGAGCGTCGACATCCTCGACACCGCGCTTTCCGTCAGGGTTCGCGACTGCGTCCAGAAGGTGATCCTTCCCGAACTGCGCGAGCTCGAGACGAAACTCTGCGAGATCGCCGCCCGCGAGGCGTCCACGCCCGAGGTTGGGCGAACACACGGCCAGCACGCCGTCCCGATAACCTTCGGTTTCGCGGTCGCCGAATACGTAAGCCGCCTCGGCAAGTCGATCCTCGAGATCGACGCCCGGTCGAAGGGCCTGTGCGGCAAGCTCGCCGGCGCCGTCGGCGCGTACAACGCGACGAGCATGATCGTAAAGGATCCCGAGGATCTCGAGAGGCGTTACCTCGCGTATCTCGGCCTCACGCCGTCCGAGCACTCCACTCAGCTCGTCGAGCCCGAGTATCTTCTCAGGCTCCTTCTTGAGCTCAACGTCGCCTTCGGCATTATCGCGAACCTCGCGGACGACCTCCGCAACCTGCAGCGCTCCGAGGTCGGCGAGGTGTTCGAGTACTTCAGCTCGACCCAGGTCGGCTCGTCTACCATGCCCCAAAAGCGCAACCCCTGGAATAGTGAGCACGTGAAGAGCCTCTGGAAGGCCTTCTGCCCCCGCGTCATTACTTTTTATATGGACCAGATCTCCGAGCATCAGCGCGACCTGACTAACTCCGCGAGTCAGCGCTTCGTCGCGGATTATCTCGCCGGGTTCTCCATGGCCGTCGCGCGGATGAAATCCGTCGTGTCTGGCCTACAGGCCGACCGCGAGGGAATGGCGCGCAACCTTAGCGGCGCCGGCGGAAAGGTGAAGGGAGGCGTACTCGCCGAACCCGCGTACATTCTGCTCGCCGAGTCGGGCATCTCCGACGGCCATGAGGTGATCCGCAAGATCACGCTCGACGCCGAGACGAACGGCATAACCTTTTACGAGGCGCTGCGGAAGGACGCCGACTCCTTCGCGCGGATTACCGCCCAGTTGGAAAAACTGGGCATTGAGGATCCCTCGGGCTTCTTCGCGAACCCCGAGCGCTACCGAGGGCTTGCGGTGGAAAAAGCCGCGAGACTTTCAGCGAAGTACGCCGAGCTCATGAGGGCTTCCGGCGCGTAGACGGCCGCCTTGGGCGGCATGACCGGCCCTGGGCGAACGATGCCCTTATGGGCCGGTTTTTTATAACCCGCGCGGCGCGCGACGAAAGGCGCGGCGCGCGATATATATCGCTTATCATTGGAGGAATAAAATATGATGGAACTGAAAGAAACCCTTGCTTACGACGACGTGCTTCTTGAACCCGGTTACTCCGAGGTACTCCCCCGCGAGATCGATGTCAGCACCATTCTCGTCAAGGACGTCAGGCTAAACGTCCCCGTAATCTCCGCGGCGATGGATACCGTCACAGAGGAAAAGATGGCCGTCGCGCTCGCTCTCGAGGGAGCCGCGGGCGTCATCCACCGAAACCTCAAGCCCGAAGCCCAGGCCGAGCAGGTCTCCAACGCGAAACGCTACCTTAATTGGATCATCGAGTCCCCCGTCACCGTGGAGGACGACCGCACCATCGGCGACGTGAAGCAGCTGATGCAGCGCTATAACGTCTCGGGCCTTCCCGTCGTCAACAAAGACGGAAAGCTCGTCGGCATCATCACCGGGCGCGACCTCCGATTCTGCAGGGACGATTCCCTGTTCGTGCGCGACGTAATGACCAAGGAAATGGTCGTCACCGAGGGTAAGCCCTCCGTCGACGACGCGCGCCAGAAATTCGACAAGCACCGCATCGAAAAACTTCCCGTCATCGACCACGACGGCCACCTTACCGGGCTCATTACCGTAAAGGACATGGAAAAGCAGGAGATGTTCCCGCGCGCCGCTCGCGACAAGAAGGGCAGGCTCATAGTCGGGGCGGCCATCAGCAACAACGACTGGTCGGTCCGACTTCCGTTACTCACCCAGTCGTACGTCGACTTCGTCGTCCTCGACGCCGCGACAGGCGACACGAAGGGCATGATCGAGGCCCTTCGCGCGATCAAGAAGGATTATCCCGATCTGCCGGTCATCGGCGGAAACGTCGTCACCGCGGCGGGCACGCGAAGGCTCATCGAAGCCGGCGCGGACGCGATCAAGGTCGGAATCGGCCCGGGCTCCATCTGCACCACGCGCATCGTCTCCGGCGTGGGCGCGGCCCAGTTCTCGGCGGTTTGCGAGTGCGCGGAAGAGGCTTCCAAGTCAAAAATCCCGGTGATCGCCGACGGCGGCATCAAGTTCTCCGGCGATATCTCCAAGGCGATCGGCGCCGGCGCGAACGCCGTCATGATCGGTAACCTCTTCGCCGGACTCAAGGAAGCCCCCGGGCGCGAGATCATCTTCGACGGCAGAATCTACAAGGAATACCGCGGAATGGGCTCGCTCGGCGCGCTCAAGGACGGCTCGGGCGACCGATACGGCATCGCCAAGGACGAAACCCCGGTTCCGGAGGGAATCGAGGGACGCGTTCCTTACAAGGGAGAGCTTAAGAGCTTCCTCCACCAGATGGTTTCCGGCCTTCGCAAGGGGATGGGATACTGCGGTTGCCGCAATATCGAGGAATTGAAGAAGTATCGTAAATTTGTTAGGATTACCTCGTCGGGTCTCCGCGAAAGCCATGCTCACGATGTGACCATCACGCAGGAGGCTCCGAACTACTCTCGATATTAAGTAGGTAGACATGAACGTAGTCGTTATCGGTGCCCAATGGGGCGATGAAGGAAAGGGAAAGATCGTTGACTATCTGGCGAGCGAGTCAAAGAGCGTCGTGCGCTATTCCGGCGGGGCGAACGCCGGCCACACGATCGTCTCCAACGGCGTCCAGTACGCGCTGCATCTGGTCCCTTCCGGAATTCTCCATGCGGGGAAGACCGTGTACCTTGGGGCCGGCATGGTCATCGATCCGGAGGCCCTGTTCACCGAGCTGAAAATGCTCAAGGACAAGGGAATCGACTGGGAAGGCCGCGTGTTTATCTCGGACCGCGCCCATATCGTCCTTCCGCGTTACCGCGAATTGGACAAGAAGCGCGACGCCGCCCGCAAGCGCCCGATCGGCACGACCGGACGGGGCATCGGGACTACGTATTCCATGAAGAGCGAGCGGGACGGCATCCGTCTCGCGGACCTTACCTGGAAGGAAAAAATGGACGACCTCGAAGCCGAGGATCGCGCCTTCCTCGAGCCCTTCATGTCGCGGCTCCTTTCCATGAAAGTAAACCTCACGAGCGAGCTCTGGAAGATCCGCGGGGAGAAGGTTCTCTTCGAGGGAGCCCAGGGCGCGCTCTTGGACCTCGATCTTGGAACATATCCCTACGTTTCGTCGGGCTTCTCGTCCGCCGCGGGCGCCGCGATCGGCGGATGCGTCGGGCCGCGCGCGATCGATAAGGTTCTCGGCGTTTTCAAGGCCTATTCGACCCGCGTCGGAAACGGCCCGATGCCCACCGAATTCGACGAGCATAGCCAGAGCGAACTCTATCATTTCGTCCGCGAGACCGGGCGCG
>DAOPXQ010000018.1:0-17859 GCA_035352395.1 Treponemataceae bacterium
GTCTCATCGAGACGAGCAATTCCCGGAGACTTTGGCTTTCCGGCGCGAAATGCGTGGGCCTGATGATCGAATCAAGCCGGAATGGCTCGTCTTCCTCCCCGAGGAAAAGAATGTCCTTGTAATGCACGATCCCGAGTATTGAGTCGATTGAGCCCGAATATACGGGCATTCGAGAGTAACGATGTTCCCTGAACGCGGCGAGAATGGCTTCGCGGTCGCTCGAGGCGTCGATCGCGGCGATTTCGGTGCGGGGCGTCATGATCGAGCGAAGCCTGTCGTCGGCGAAACGGAACGCGCGGTCGAGAAGCTGGTGTTCGCCCGCGTCAAGCGCGCCCTCGTCCCTACCGACCTCCATCATGGTTTTCAGCTCGTCGTCGGTTAGCTTAAGCCCGGTTTCCGGGGAGAATTTGGCCAGTAATCGGAGGAAGAGCGAGTTAACCGCGGTAAAAAGGAGGACAATCGGCATTAGGACGATGGAAACCGCGTTTACGAACGGCGTCAGCGCCCGCGCGACCGGCTCCGGGTTGCCGGAAGCAACCGTTTTAGGGGTTATTTCGGAAAACACGATGATAATGACGGTCATGGCGGCCGTCGCAATGCCGACTCCGCCTTCGCCGAATACCCCGATCGCGAAGGCGGTCGCGATGCTGGACGCCCATACGTTCACGACGTTGTTTCCCACGAGGAGGGCGGTTATGGCGCGGGCTTGATTCGCGAGCAGCGTCGCGAGTTTTCTGTCGGCCCTGGAGCGGCTCTTTTTAAGCTTGCGGATCCTTATTCTCGGGATGGCGGTAACCGACGCCTCCGCGGCGGAGAATAGCGCCGAGAGGGTCAGGAGAGCGATCAAGGGAAGAACGGTCGATAGGGTTAGCGCGTTCATTCATCGCCGCCCTTTCGCCGCGAGGCGCGAACGCGCGCGACGCGATTTCCTTCCATCTCGAGGACGGTGAACTCGAGCTCTCCCTCAAGAAAGCGATAGCCCGCGACGGGTATTTCGCCCGCCCGTTCCATGGCGAGCCCTCCGACGGTGTCGTAGAATTCCGACGCGAGCTGCGCGCCGAGCAGCTCGTTGATGGCGTCAAGGCGCTCGGTGCCGTCGAATTCCGCCGGTAGCGCGTCCCAACCCGAGCGCGCTTTCGTTTCCCTCGTGTCGTCGTATTCGTCGTCGACCGCGCCGAAGATCTCGGCCGCGAGGTCCGAGACCGTAAGTATCCCCGCCGTGCCGCCGTACTCGTCGAGAACGACGGCGATCCCGTGAAGGCCCTTGCGCATCGAGGCTTGGACGCTCGCGACCTTTCGGTTCTCGAGCACGAACAGCGCGGGCCGGAGGTATTTTTTCGCGGGGTAGTCCTCGCTTTCGCCTTCGGGCGCAAAGAGAAAATCCTTGACGTACAGGATACCGCGGATGTCGTCGATGTCGTCCCCAAATACGGGAAAGCGCGAAAACGCCGAATTTTTTGAGAGGGCGATGATCTCGCCGCGCGTCGCGCCCTCGCTGACGCCCACGATCGCCGTCCTCGTGGTCATGACGTCGCGGGCCGCGAGATCCGCGTACTTGAGGACGTTCGTCATCATCTCGCGCTCGTGGGACTCGATGAGTCCCTCTTCCTCGCCGACCTCGATCAGGGTCTTGATGTCGTCCTCGGTTACGGCCTTCGCGGATTTCGCCCGGGCCCGCGCCGCGGGCGTAGTGAGCGCGAAGGTTATGAACTGCGTGAGCGCGGTAAATACGAACACGACTGGGGCCATTATCGCGGCGAGGATAGAGAGGGGGAGCGAGAGCCTAAGCGCGATCGGCTCGGGGCGCTGGATGGCGATCGACTTTGGGAGGATCTCGCCGAATACCAGGATGATGACGGTCGCGCACGCGGTCGCGACGCCGATGCCCGCGTCGCCGAAAAGCCTCAGCGAGACTGACGTGATGAGGGATGACATCGCGATGTTAACGACGTTGTTGCCGATCAATATGAGGTTAATGAAGAAATTCCTGCGATCCAGGAGTCTGTCCACCCGCGACGCGGCGCGATTATTCTTTTCCTTAAGGTAGCGGATGCGAAGTTTGCTTGATGAAAGAAAGGTGGATTCTGCCGCCGAAAAGAACATCGAGCAGACGAGGAGTCCTGCGACTGCGAGAAGGTATGCGCCCCAAGGCGGAGGTTCCGATGGATCCATATGTTTTTTTAAAGATATCGCATATGGAATCCATCGTCAACCTTCGCGCTCGCGCGGTGTTACTGTTTCGGCTTTGCCTGCGGCGGGTTTTTCTTAATCTGCTCGATCGTGTTCTTGATCTGCTGCGTTCCGGGGTTCTCCGGGTCGCAGGCGATCGCCTTCTCGAGCCATTCGATTACCTTCGCGTTGTCCATGGCGCCGGACATCGCGTACAGGTAGGCGGCCATGTACCAGGCTTCCTGGAGCTGAGCGGGGTTCAGCGAGTCGCCCTCGGCGAGCTTCTTGAAGCAGTCGCCGGCCTCGGTGAGCTTTTCTTTCTGGAAGAGGTCGACCGCGTCGAGGTACGCGACCTGAAGCTGGTACTTGCCCTTGAGGCCGGCCTTGCCGTCGGCGTCGAGGTCGGGAACCTGGCGGATCATGTCGGAGTACTGCTCGCGCTGGGCGGGCTGGATCGCCTCGATGAACGCGTCGATGCTCTTGGCCTTTTCCGCGCCCTTGGAGGACTTAACCTTTTTCTTGAGGTCGACGAGTTTCTTGCGCGCGTCCTTGAAGGTGTCGAGGTACGCGAAGAATTCGTCGAGCGTGTTGGAGGTCTCGTTGCCCGCCCCGTTTCCGTAGACGTCGCCCTCGCCGGTCGCGAGCACGAAGGTCGGAAGGCCCTGGACGCCGTAAGCCGTGGCGGACTTATAGTTCGCCTCGAGCGTGGCCTTGTCCATCAGCGACTCGTCCTGAACGATGTCGACGTTGCACAGTACGTATTTTTTCGAGGCCTTCTTGAAGAAGTCCTTGGTGAATACGGTCGTGATGAGCTGTTTGCTCTGGTCGTTCCAGTCGGATCCGGTAAAGGCGATGAGCAGGTCTTTATTCTGCTTCGCCGCGGCGTCCTTAGCCGCCTGCAGGTCCGTGATCCAGGCCGTCTGGGGCTTTGAACAGCCCGCTAATAAAACGGTGAAAACCGCCGCTATGGCGAGCCACTGTCTTTTCATATTTAAGTCCTCCAATATTTTACACCCGCGGCAAATATATTCTGGCTTGCATCGCCGGGAATGTTCTTGAATAGATTGCGGGATCTCGTTCCCGCCTCGAGCGTTCGCTCGTTGTGGCCCATCTTGCCGAGCACGCGCCCCGTGGGATCGGTCATGCCCTCGATGGCGTACATCGACCCGTTGGGATTGTCGGGCTCGACGAGCGTCGGGACGCCGGAGGCGTCCACGTACTGCGTGAAGATTTGCCCTTTCTCGAAGAGCTCGCGAGCGAGCGACTCGCCGATTATGACGCGGCCTTCCCCGTGCGAGAGGGGAACCATGTGGATCGCGCCCGGTTCCATTCCCTCGGCGTTTGCCCAGGGCGAGGTCGCCGACGCGACGCGGGTCCGCGCGAAGCGGGAAACGTGGCGCCCGAGCGTGTTGTAGGTAAGCGTCGGCATTTCCTCCGACGGCGCGAGGATCTTTCCGTAGGGGACGAGTCCAACCTTGATGAGCGCCTGGAAGCCGTTGCAAACGCCGAGCACGAGCCCCTTGCGGACGTCGAGCAGTTCCATGATACCGTCCGCGATCTCGTTTTCGCGGATCACGTTCGCGATGAACTTGCCGGAACCGTCCGGTTCGTCGCCCGCCGAGAAGCCGCCCGAGAAGGCGAGTATGTGCGCCCCGTCGATCGCCGAGCGAAGCTCGGCAAGGGATTCGGCTACGTCGCTCGCCGTGCGGTTTCTGATTACCACGAACTTAGGGGTCGCGCCCGCGAGGGCGAACGCCCGCGCCATGTCGTACTCGCAGTTAGTGCCCGGGAATACCGGAAGGACGACTGTCGGCTTCGTCCCGCCGCTTAAGGCATGAGGCGCGCGCGCCGGGCTTGAGGAGGCCGGCGCGGCTTGGGACGCGGGAAGCGCGACGGACCATTCGGGCAGCGCGATTTCGGGTATCGACCCGGAGACGGGCGGGAACACGCGCGCGAGGGGTTTCTCCCAAGCGAACTGCGCCTGGTCGAGCGGGATCTTCTTTTTGCCGATCGCGATGGCCGGTTCCTCGACGGTATGCCCGAGGATAATCCAGTTCGCGGTGGACGCGCCGTTCGCGAGCGCGGGGATATCCTGCGCCTTCGCGGCGATCTCGAGAATGATCGAGCCATAAAGCGGCGCGAAAAGCGGGTCGTGGGCGTTTCCCAAGAATATGCCGGGGACGCGAATGCAGGGGATGGCGCCCGAGTCGATCGCGGCCCCGACTCGGTTGCCGAAGGCCATCTTGGAAACGGCCGCGGCGATTCCGCCTGCGGCGACGGGATAGGCCGCTCGGATTTTTCCCGACTCGCCCGCCTTAAGCACCGACTCCGCGTTCGCGCGGAAGGCGTCCCAGTCGGGGGTGTCGTCCTCGAGCCAGGGAGTCTGCACGAGAACGAGGGTGTTTCCCGCGTCGGAAAGGGAGCCTCCGCGCACGGTGGAGTCCTCGGTTACCGCGACGGCGAAGGAAACGAGCGTCGGTGGTACGTGGATTTCCTGGAAGGTGCCGGACATGCTGTCCTTGCCGCCGATGGCCGCGGTTCCGGCCGCGAGCTGCGCCTTGAGGGCGCCGAGGAGGGCCGCGGCGGGCTTTCCCCAAGCTTCCGGATCGGAGGTGCGCTCAAAGTATTCCTGGAAGGTAAGGCGCGCCTTGCGTGGGTCGCCGCCGAGCGCGAGTATTTTGGCGAGGGACTCGAGTACGGCGTACTGGGCGCCGTGGTACGGGCTCCAGTTCGCCGCCTTGGGGTCGTATCCCATCGTCATGAGGCTGGTCGTTTTCGTTTCCTTGCCGGGGCCGACCGGGATGCGCGCGGCCATGCCGCACTCGGGCGTGGACTGATACGCGCCGCCCATCGGGAAGAGCATGGCGCTTGAGCCGATCGAGCCGTCGAAGCGCTCGCCGAGCCCGCGCTGCGAGGCGACGGAGAGGTCGGAGAGGGTGGCGAGCCAGCGCGACTCAAGGCTCGCGGGCGCGATGCCGGGGCCGGAGGCCGAGCCTTCGATCTTCCATTTCCACGCGGAAGCGGGCTGGGCGATAAGGGCGGACGCGCTGCGCGCGGCCCCCGCCGTGTCGAGGAAGCTTCGCTCGATGTCGACTATCTTTTTGCCGCGCCAGCGCATGACGAGCCGCGCGTCGGCGGTGACGGTCGCGATTACCGCGGCGTTGAGGTTTTCCGCGTTGGCGGCCGCGATGAACGCGGGCGCGTCCTTTGCGCGCACGACGACCGCCATGCGTTCCTGCGATTCCGATATGGCGAGTTCGGTGCCGTTGAGTCCCTCGTATTTCTTGGGCACGGCGTCGAGGTCGATGTCGAGGCCAGGGGAGAGCTCGCCGACGGCGACGGCGACTCCGCCCGCGCCGAAGTCGTTGCAGCGGCGGATCAGGCGGGTTACCGACGGGTCGCGGAAGAGCCGCTGGATCTTGCGCTCCTCGACGGCGTTGCCCTTTTGGACCTCGGCCCCCGCGGTCGTGACGGATTCCTTCGTGTGGGCCTTGGACGATCCGGTCGCGCCGCCGATGCCGTCGCGTCCGGTGCCGCCGCCGACCATGACGACGAGGTCGCCCGCCTCGGGCTCCTCGCGCACGACTGAGGTTACGGGGGTCGCCGCGATGACGGCGCCGAGTTCCATGCGCTTGGCGAGGAAGCCCGGGTCGTAGTACTCGACGACCTGCCCGGTCGTGAGCCCGATCTGGTTGCCGTACGCGCTAAAGCCGGCCGCGGCCTCGCGGGTCAGTTTGATCTGCGGCAGCTTGCCGCGAATGGTCTTGTCGATGGAAACCGTCGGGTCTCCGGCGCCCGTGACGCGAAGCGCCTGATATACCCAGGCGCGGCCGGAAAGGGGATCCCGGATCGCCCCGCCGATGCAGGTCGCGGAGCCGCCGAACGGCTCGATCTCCGTCGGGTGGTTGTGCGTCTCGTTCTTGAACATGAGAAGCCAAGGCTCGGTGCCGGTTACCTCGCCGGCGCCGTCGACGATGTCCACGTCGATAAAGATCGAGCAGGCGTTGATCTCGGGCGATTCCTCGATGTCGTTAAGGAACCCGCGTTTCTTGAGCGCCTTCGCGCCGATAACCGCCATGTCCATGAGGGTGACGGGCTTGTATGACGCGCCCGAGGTCTTGGGCTCGGCGCGGCCCGCGTAGATCTCCGCGCGGAGGCCGGAGTAGGCGGAGAGCGCCTCGCGGAAGGTGTCCGCGTAGGGGCCGTCGGCGATGTCGATGGTCTCGAGGATCGTGTTGAAGGTAGTGTGCCTACAATGGTCGGACCAGTAGGTGTCGAGTACCTTGATCTCCGTTTCCGTCGGGTTGCGCCCGATCTTGGCGAAATACGATTGAAGGAAGGCGATGTCGGCGAGGTCCATCGCGAGTCCCGCCCTTTCGCGGTAGGCGGCGAGTCCGTCCTGCCCGAAGGAGGTAAATCCGTCAATGACGGGGATGTCCGCCGGGACGCCGGACTTCATCTCAAGGGATGAAGGCTTTTCCGGCGATGCCTCGCGGGAGTCGACCGGGTTGATGAGGTACGCGCGGATCTTGGCGAGGTCATCCGCGGAAAGAGAACCCTTTAGGGCGAATAGGCGCGCGCACCGCACCGTCGCGCGCCGGCCGGTCGGTTCGGCGTCACTGAGCAGTTCCAGGCATTGCGCGGCCGAGTCGGCCCGCTGATCGTACTGTCCCGGAAGGTATTCGATCGCGATGACCGTCTCGTCGCCGGAGACGGGCAGGGTTTCGCGGTAGACGACGTCGCTCTGAGGCTCGGAGAATATTTGCCTCGCCGCGTCCTCGAGGCGGGCCTCGCTCACGCCCTCGATATCGTATCGGTTGAAGTACCTGATACCCTCGAGGTTCTTGACGCCGACGAAATTGACGAGCTCCGTCAGGGTTCTTCGGGCCTCGTTGTCGAACCCTTTTTTGCGCTCGATGAACAGACGATAGACGTGCGGCTGCATGCGTGTCCTCCGAAATTGGTAATTCAGCCATCATCGCATAAATCAGTATGAATTTCTATTATGTTCTGAGCGAATGGTCTTAAACATCGATATTCATTTGTGGTATATTTATGCAATCCCGATGGGGAAATGAGGAGTTGATATGCAGGAAATACTCGACCTTTTGCAAAACGACGCGCGGCTTACCGCGGAAGACATAGCGGCAATGACCAAAAAATCCGTGGCGGAGGTCAAGGAGATCATTTCTTCGATGGAGCGGGACGGGATAATTCTCAAGTACACCGCCGTCGTTAACCAGGATAAGGTTCCGGAGGAAAAAGACCTGGTGCGCGCCGTCATCGAGATCCAGGTTACCCCCGAGCGCGAGCACGGCTTCGACGCCCTTGCCGAGCGGATCTACCGCTTCCCGCAGGTAAAGTCCCTGCACCTCATGTCCGGCGGCTACGACCTTCAGGTCGAGATCGAGGGAAAGACCCTGAAGGACGTGGCGTTCTTCGTTTCGGAAAAGCTCGCGACCCTCTCCGGCGTCAAGAGTACCAAGACCCATTTCGTGCTGAAGACGTACAAGGAAAACGACATCGTGTACGTCGACCAGAAGAAAGACCGCCGCGAGGGCGTTTCCGCGTAATGAATAACCGCAAAGACCGCTATTCGGCGAAGATTCTTAAAACACCCCCCTCGGGGATCCGCAAATTTTTCGATTTGATCATCGGGCGCGATGACATCATTTCCCTCGGCGTCGGTGAACCTGACTTTTCCACGCCCTGGGCGATTCGGGAGGAGGCGTATTATCACCTCGAGCTCGGACACACCTCCTATACCTCCAACTGGGGACTGACCGAGTTGCGCGAGGAGATCGCCAAGTACCTGACGAAGTATAACCTTCACTATGACTCCAAAAAGGAGATCCTGGTGACGATCGGTGTATCCGAGGCGATCGACGCCGTGCTCCGCTCGATTTTAAATCCGGGCGACGAGATCATCGTGGCCGAGCCCTGCTATGTCTCGTACCAGCCGCTCGCCGAGCTTTGCGACGTCAAGCTCGTCAGGCTCGATACGGTGCCCACCGGGCTTGTCCCGACGGCGGAGTCGATCGAGCGGCTCATTACACCGAAGACCAAGGCTCTCATGATCTGCAGCCCGAGCAACCCGACCGGCCGGATGATTCCCGCCGACGAGCTCGCGAAGATCGCCGAGGTCGTGAAAAAGCACGAGATATGGGTCCTTTCCGACGAGGTTTACTGCGAGCTCGCATATGACGGGCACAAGCATGTCTCGATCGGCTCGTTCCCCGGGATGAAGGATTATGCGGTAATATTGAACGGCTTCTCAAAGGCCTTCGCGATGACCGGCTGGCGCATCGGCTACCTCGCGTGCCCGCCCGAACTCATGGCTCAAGTGCACAAGCTTCATCAGTATTCGACGATCTGCGCGCCGATCATGAGCCAGTACGCCGCCCTCGAGGGACTCCGCAGCGCCGCCGACGAGGTGGAGAAGATGCGCGTTTCGTACCAGCAGCGCCGTAACCTGATGATCAAGGCTTTCCGCGATATGGGGTTTCCGGTCAACGAGCCCGAGGGCGCCTTCTATGTCTTTCCGGACATCAGGAAGATGGGCCTCAGCTCCGAGGATTTCGCGACGAAGCTCATCAACGAGTACAAGGTCGCCGTCGTACCCGGTAACGTCTTCGGCGCGGGCTCGGAGGGTTTTATCCGCTGCTGCTACGCGACCGAAATCGGTAAATTGAAAGAAGCGCTTCGACGTATTAAACTGATGGTCGATGGACAGCCGCTTGAATCATAACAACTAACGTGGAGACTACAATGAAACGAATCGCCCTTCTTCTATCGATCCTCGCCCTCTCGGCGCCTTCTATATTCGCGGAGAAACCGCTGCGCCTTGAGGACGCGGTCAGGAGAGTCGCCGACGGACTCGCGAAAAAGCTTCCGGAGAAGACCAAACTGGTCATTTACGAGATAGAGTCCGATTCGCCCGAGATTTCCGACTACTTTATCGAACAGCTGACCGTCGAGCTTCTGAACGCGGATCGCCTGGTCGTCGTCGACCGGCAAAATCTAGAGGCGATTCGCGAGGAATTGTCCCTGCAGGCCTCGGGCGACGTGAGCGACGAATCCGCCCAGCGCCTTGGCGCGATGCTCGGGGCCGAGGTTCTCGTCACGGGGTCGTTCACGAAAATGGCCGATAAGTACCGTTTCGCGGTCAAGGCGATCAAGGTCGAGACCGCCGAGATCCGGTATCTCTCCAACGTGACCGTCCTTTCCGACGCGAGCACCGAAACCCTGTATGGCCGAAAGACGGGCGGCGCTAAGGCGGGCGAGACCGCCGGCAACGTCGCGCGGACCGCGGTGGATTTTTCCGGTAGGCTCGTTTGCTCGGTGATTAACCCGATCGGCGGCGTTGGCTCGTTCATACAAGGCGACTCGAAGACCGGAGGGAAGATTTTGTTTTTCGAGGGCGTGAGCATCGGCGCGATTTTTTACGGTTCGTATAAAATGATGGATGATCCGGATAGCGGCTCGTTCCTGGTTGTAGCGGGCACCGGGACGTTTATCATCACGACGATTTACGCGATCGTGAAGCCTTGGGCGTATAACCGCAACCCCCAGCTCGTCGAGGCCCTCGAGGGCGTATCCGTCTGCGCGTTGCCGGACGGCGATCTGTCCGTCGGCTACACGATAGACTACTGACCCTCTTTACGGCCTTCGCCGAGCGACGCGAGCCTTCGCTCGGCCTCCTTGGCGTTGGCCTCGAGGTAAGCCGCCCTGAAGATCTGGGCGGCCCTTCGATAGGCCGCGCCGGCTTCATTGGCGTTCCCCGCCTTTTCGGCCACCGTGCCCACCGCCATCCAGTCCATGCCGAGCCCATTTGAATTCTCGGCCCTGCGATCGAACGAGATCGCGGTGTCGAGCGCCTCTCGCGCCCCCGAATAGTTGCCCGCCTTTGAGCGGACGGACGCGATCAAGTACCAATCGTACGCCGCATCCTCGAGGTATCGGCCGGATTCGTGAATCGCCACGGCGTTGCGAAGGGCTTTCTCGGCCTCCGCCATGTTCCCCAGTTCCTTTTCGGCGAATCCCAAAACCTTCCACGCAAAGGCGGTATAGAGCTTGTTGTCCCGCGCGTTGCCCATCTCCGCGAGCGTCGTTTCCTTGGCCTTCTCCGCGGCCGCGCGGCGGGTCCCGTCGTCCGCTTTCGCCGCGTGTGAGCCCTCGGAGAGGGTGCCGCGCGCGATGTAAATCCTGCTCACGCCGACGAGCTCTCGATTGCCCGCCGCCTCCGCCTCCGCGAGCGCCCCGTTCCAGGCGAGGTTGGCGCGCGCGAGGTCTCCTGAGTTAAAATACGCGTTGCCGCGCGCGAGGCTCACCCGAACGCGGCTCTCCGGGTCGTCCGTCCCGACGGCGAGCCTCCAGGCCTCGTCGAGGTAGATCTGCGCGTTCTTGAAGTCCCCGTTATTCACGGCCTTATTCGCCATGTCGATCTGCCCGGAGACCGCGTTGCGGTTGGTGAAAACCTCCGGTGGGCGCTTCGGCGCCGAAGAGCAGGAAAGGGTCGCGAGGGATAAAGCCCCGATGGCGAGCGTCGCGACCGTCGCGGCAATGGCCGCCGCGCGAGAGATTTTTGCGTCAAACATTCCGTCGCCTCCCTTAGAAATCGATGTCGCGTGAGTTGGTGCCCGAAGAGTCCGTCTGGATTCGCTCGGGGACGCCGTTCTTGAGGAGCGGGTTGTTCTTGAGCGCCTCGAGAACGTCCTGCCCGTTGATAACCGCGATGCGGAGGTCCTCGATTAGGCGGCCGAGTTGGGGCATTTCGGACTTGAGCACGCCCGACGTGCCCTCGAGGTTGTCGCACATTCCCTCGACCGACTTGAGCGAGGCCTCGATGCTCGCGAACATGGTTCCGTCCGGGTCTAAGAGCGCGGGCACGAGGCCGTCCGGGCTCGATGACGCGGCCTTAAGGTTCGAGGTCACGGCGTTCACGTCCTCGGTGATCCTGCGCACGTTGGACATGATCTGCCCGATATTCCCGTTCACCTCGCCGGTAATTCCCGCGACGTTGGCGAGCGTCTCGGCGAGCGGGCCCTTGCCCTTGCCCTGTAGCTGCTCGAGCGAGCCGTTGATGTTCTGCAAAAGCGGATTGACCTGCGCGATCAGGTTGCTGATCGTGTCGTCCCGCTTCGGGATTTCGACGAGTCCCAGCTCCACGAGCGCCTTGCCGGCGGGGGTGTCGGCGCGCGGGATAAAGCTTCCTTCCGCGATCTCCCTCGCTCCGTTGCCGGGGTGAAAGAGGAACTGGTTGCCGAGGCCGATCGGGCTCACGATGAGCTCGACGAGCGAGCCTTCCTTGGCGCGGTCGTAGTAGGTGTCGAACACGACGAACTTGACCTCGACCTGGTTGTCGTCGTTCAGCTTGAGCGACTTGACCTTCCCGATCGTGAAGCCCTTGTAAAGGAGGGGCATCCCGACGTTGATTCCGGTGGCGGAGTCGAAGGTCGTGCGGAAGTCGTAGTCCTTGGAGAACCACCGCTGCTTGCTGCCGAGCATGAAGACGACGAGGGTGAGGAGGACGAACGCCGCGATGACGAAGCCCCCGACGATTTGGTCGGCGTACCTAATTTTGAATTTCATTGTCCTATCCCCTGCTCGATCATTTTTGAGAGGCTCTCGTTGCTCGCGAATTCCCTCGCGGAGGCGCGGAGCGCGACTGTCCCGTCCTTGATCACGTACACGCAAGCCGCGAGATCCTTGATTACCTTAAGGTTATGGCTGACGAAGGCGATCGTGGCGCCTTCCTGCTGCATGCTCTTTACCACCGTTATCAGGCGCTTCGCGGCCGCGTCGTCCAGCGACTCGATCCACTCGTCGAGGAATAGGACCGTCGGCGCGAGGATAAGCGCGCGCGCGAAGCCGATCATTTTTTGCTCCCCCATGGAAAGCTGCGCGGGGCGGATGTCTATGGCCTTCCGGTACCCGGTCTCCGCGAGCACCTCGATGATGCGCTCGGTTCGCTTGATCTGCGACATCTTCGGATGGTGTATCTTGAGCGGGAGCTCGAGTATCTCGCGCAGCGTTTGGTTCGCCCAAAGCGCGGAGTCCTGAAAGACGAACGACGCGGTCCTGCGAAAGTCGAGGTTTTCCGCGCGGCTCATCAGCGCGATGTCCTTGCCGCGATACAGCACCTCTCCGTCCGACGGCACGAGAAGCCCGGCCGCGAGCTTGAGCACGGTGCTCTTGCCGCCGCCCGATGGGCCGACGAACGCGGTCGTGATCCCCTCCTCGAGCTCGAGCGATATCTCACGCACGATTTCCTTGTCCTGCGCCGCGAACGAAACGTCCCTCAATCCGATTATCGGTGCGTCCATCGCCTAACCCGCCATTACCGCGTAATAGAGCGCGGATATCAGGATGTTCGCGAAGATGCACCACGCGAACGCGCTGCCGACCGCTCGAAGCCCCGCCTGCGGGATCTCGGTGGACGCCCGCTCGACGGAGAAGCCCTGCAGGATGGCGACCGTCGCGAGGATCATGCCGAAGACAACGCTCTTGACGATCGAGACGAGCAAGTCGGCGACCGTCAGCTGACTGAGTATGTTGCTGAAGTAATCCGGGGCGGGTAGGGGGCTCAAGACCTGGACGATGAGGAAAGAGCCGGCGAGGCCGAACACGGAGAAGTAAATATTGAGGAGGAAGAGCGACGCGGTAACGCCGAGGAAACGCGGGACGGCGATGTGCTCGACGGGGTCTACGCCGACGGCGATATAGGCCTCGATCTCGTGGGATACCACCATACCCGCGATCTCGGTCGCGATGGCCGTGGCCGAGCGCGCGATGATGATGAAAGCCGTGAGGAGGGGCCCGAGTTCCCGCGTGACGATGGTTATGAGGAGGGGGTAGATGAGCTGCGCCTGCGAGAAGCTCGAGAGTATCGGCAGGCCCATCACGTTGACGGCGGCCCCGATGCCCGCCGCGAGGAGGGACGATATTCCCAACGCCTCGACGAAGGTGAACAGGATCTGCATGATGAGGATTTTCCAGGATGCCTGGCCGCGATAGATGAAAGGGCCGACGCCCCTGAGGATCTTGCCGAAAAAGCCAACCGTATACACGGTCTGCGAATACCTTTTTCTGACGTTCGCCCCAAGGTTTTTGACCATGAAAAGAGTATACAGTAAGAATGGATATATTGACAATAAAGTGGTATTGTCCGGGATATGGCAACCACCTCCGTCGTGATTATTCAACCCCCGCTCGCGCAGCTGAACGGCCCTTATCCGTCCGGGGCTTATCTATCGGCTTTTTTTAGGGTCTTGCCCGGGGTGTCCGCCGTCCGGTGGATCGACGCGGGAAACTTGCTTTTTGAGGAAATATATTCCCGCGAGGGGCTTTCGCGCCTGTTTTCCCTGTCCGGCGACGCGGCTCTGAGCCTTGCGTCGCGGCAGAAAGGCGACGAGGCCGGGGCGGAGACCGCGTATCAACTGAGGCGTTTCGTCTCGTCCGCGGGGCGATGGGTTTCTTGGATCGACGGCATCGTCTCGATCTTGCGGGGTGGCTCGCGCGAGCTTTCGCACGCGTTCGTTCGGTCCCCCGAGGCCCCGCGCGGCGCGCGCATGGATTCTTTTCTTTCCGGACTTGGCTCGGAGCCCGGCCCGGACGACGCGAGGATGCTCGCGACCCTCGCGCTCGAGGATATCGCCGATTATATCGCCGTCGCGTACGATTCCGAGTTTTCGCTCGTGCGCTACGCCGAGTCGATCGCGACGAGCGAACGGAGTTTCGCCCGCATCGAGGTCGCGATCGATCGCCCCGCAATGCGCGATTTTTACGCACCCGCGCTCGGCCGTATGTGGGACTCGCTCGGCACGACCCCCGCCGGTCGGGCGGACCGGATCCTTTTCTGCCTGAGCGTCCCCTTCCCCGGCTGTCTCGTCGGCGCGCTCGCGACCGCCCGGTCGATTCGCGCGCGCTATGGCGAGCGGGCCGTGATCACGATGGGCGGCGGGTACGTCAACACCGAACTCCGCAACCTCTCCGACGGTCCGCTTTTTTCGTACGTGGACGCGCTAAGCCTCGATCGCGGGTATGGCGGTTACGCGGCCCTGCTCGGAATCGATCCTGCGTTTGATCCTTTCGCGGAGACGTCCTCGCCTGCGCCAGCGGTATCGATTCCCGTCCCCGCGTTGATAACTCCCCGTGATCCCGGATGGAAGCGCGTTCTCGAATGCCCTGCAGAGTATCTCGCCTTCGAGCGGCGCGTGACTGAATCCCTTATACCCGACTATTCCGACGCCGATTTCTCGCGCTATCCCCGACTTGCCGACGACCCTAACCCCATGCATCGACTGTGGTCGGACGGGGCCTGGATCAAGGCTTATCTCGCCCATGGCTGTTATTGGCACCGTTGTTCGTTTTGCGACGTGTCGCTCGACTATATCGCCTCGTACCGTCCCGTTCGCACGCGGCGGCTGTACGAGGGCTTGCGCCGACAGGCGGTGGAAAAGGGGGTTCCCGGGATACATCTCGTCGATGAAGCGGCGCCCCCGCGCGCCCTCAGGGATTTCGCCCTGGCGAACATTGAAGCAAGTCGCGCAAAAGACGACGCGGGTAACCGGGTCGCCGTCGGCGATGACGCCGGGTTGATCCCGTTCTGGGGGAATATCCGATTCGAGAAATCGTTCGACCGCGACCTCGCGGACTTTCTGTCCGCGGGCGGACTCGTCGCCGTTTCGGGCGGGATCGAGATCGCCTCCCCGGAGGGCTTCAAGTCCGTGGACAAGGGAATCGACCTTGAGAATCTCGTCGCGGTATGCGCGGCGTTCAAGGAGGCGGGCGTGCTCGTGCACGCGTACCTCATCTACGGTTACTGGGACGAGGACGCGCAAGGGGTCATCGATTCCGCCGAGACGATGCGCCAGCTTTTCTCGCTCGGTCTCGTCGATTCTGCATTCTGGCACAAGTTCGTCCTTACGCGGCATTCGCGCGCATACAAGGAATATCGCGCGGGTTTGCGAAAGGGTCTCGAGCCGATTGAGATTCCGGGGGACTTCGCGGACAATGACCTTGGGTTTAAGGGCGAGGGGGACTCGTCGCGGTATACCGATCCGCTGGATGCCGCGCTTCAGGCATGGATGGCCGGCGAGGGACTCGATAAACCCGTGCGGAAATGGTTCCCGTTTCCGATGCCCGCACCGAGGATCGGCGCCGATGTCATCGAGCGGTACGTCGAGGGCTACGAGGCAAGGCGCGACGCCGAGCGCAATAAGGCCTTTGATCCCGCTTCCAGGTATTTCTGGGCCGGCACCAAGCCCGTTCCCGTTACCGACGGGCTCGTCTGGTGGTATCTCGGCGAAGAGGTGCGGTTTCCCGCGGACAAGGAGCTTTCCGAGTTGGTAGCGCGAGCGGTGTCCGGGGACGAATGCGACCCCGCGATCCTTGCGCGTTTGTCGCGCGCCGCGTTCAAGGCGCTTAGGCGCCATGGCTTACTGCGTATAGGGCAGTCGGCGGTCATAGCCTCACCGTAACCCCGGCGCGGAACGTTAACGCCGACATTGCGGCGCCTCCGCCCGAACCGGCAGCGGCAGGGGATTTCAAGATCGGTGATGTAGATGTCTTTTTGTAATAGGTGTCCCCCCGGAGCCTATCGATATAGGTCCATCGCGCGCTCGCGAAAAAGAGAAGCCTTTCATTCATCGCGTAAGACGCGCGGAGCGAAGGCGCGATGAGGAACCCATTCGAGAGTACGTCATAATAATTCGCCCAGTCAGTCGACGCGCTGTAATCAGCCGTATTCAGGGCTGGCCTATAGTGTCGATCGAGGCCGTTCCACCCGACGAAGACCGAGAAATCGAACTCTGGCTCGATGGTGATCGCTTCCCCGATCGGGATTAGGGCCTTGGCCCCGATGGTTGGCGTCCAGTATTCCCCGAGATACGTGATGGGGATTCCCAAGACGCTCTTTTTTTCCGTGTTTTCCGTCCATTCCTTATATACGATAGTCCCGTCGGCGTCCGTGTCCGTCGGAAAGTACACCCAGTCCGGGTGTTGTAGGTAGCCGTCTGAGGACGTCCAGCGTGTCGTCCAGTATCTAAACCCAAGCAGCGGGGTGACCGAGATTACACTCCTTGATTTGGGACCCCGGACGGGAAGGGGCAGTTTCCACCCGAACCTCGCGGACCATGAATAGGAATAGCCGACGTTCGCGTTATGGCGGGAAAAGTGTGTCTTGGCGCCGCTACCGTTTCTGTCTATGTTCAGATAGTCTGAGTCTTCCATTATGCCCGTTAGTCCCGGGAGTCCTACGGAGAAGTCCCCTTCCGCGAGCAGTCCCGATTCCCAGTCAAGCCTTGCCCCGATCTCCGCCCCCCATAGGGGCTTCATATCCCAATCTAGCTCGCTGAATATCCTGTCCACCGCGTATACGAGTTCGCGAACCTGTCCGACGTCTGCGCCGACCGAAGCCGAGAGGCTCGCAGTTGGGATCAGCGGGTTCTCTGCAGCGCATGGAAGGGCCGACAGGATGAGGTATATTGCGAGGACGAGGATAACCCCGCGGCGAGAAGGATCGAGCGTCATGATTTAATACTATCATAAAAATCCCTTGCCGATCGACTGACCGCCTCAGTACATTTGTCTGTGAATCGCGCTTAAACAATTCTTTCTAGGAGATATTCCCAATGGCTACGTATCAATTTCAGACCGAAGTGAACCAGCTGCTCACCCTTATCATCCATTCCCTGTACTCGAACAAGGAGATATTTCTCCGCGAGATCGTCTCGAACGCGTCGGACGCGCTCGACAAGCTCAAGTACCTTACCGTGTCGGACGAGGCCTACAAGGGCGTGCAGTTCTCCCCCCGCGTCGACATCTCGTTCGACGAGAAGGCGAAGACCCTGACGGTTCGCGACACCGGAATCGGCATGGACGATAAAGACCTGATCGCCAACCTCGGAACGATCGCGCGCTCCGGCACCAAGGCGTTCATCGAGCAGCTCGCCGCGGACGTCAAGAAGGACTCCAACCTGATCGGCCAGTTCGGCGTCGGGTTCTATTCCGCGTTCATGGTCGCGTCCAAGATCGAGGTGGTCTCCAAGAAAGCCTCGTCGCAGAAAGTCTGGAAGTGGGTCTCGGACGGCAAGGGCGAGTACGATCTCGCCGAGTCCGACGATTCTGCGTTCCCGCTGATGGACGGCGTGGGCGAGGGCGCGAACGGGACGGCGGTCGTCATGTACCTTAACGACGACGACGCGGATTTCGCCTCCCGCTGGAAGATCGAGGACATCGTCAAGCGCTATTCCGACCACATCGCTTTCCCGATCTACCTCCATTACGAGAAGAAAGAGTACGACGACAAGGGCGGCGAGAAGAGCTCCGCCCCCGCCGTTGAGCAGATTAACGACGCGAGCGCGATCTGGCAGAAGTCTAAGTCCGAGCTCAAGGACGAGGATTACGTCAGCTTCTACAAATCCCTTTCACACGATACCTCGGATCCGCTGCTCCACGTGCATACCAAGGCCGAGGGAACGCAGGAATACACGACGCTGTTCTTCGTGCCCGCGAAGGCGCCGTTCGACATGTTCCACGCCGACTACAAGCCCGGCGTAAAGCTGTTCGTCAAGCGCGTGTTCATCACCGACGACGAGAAGGAGCTTCTGCCCACGTACCTCCGGTTCGTCCGGGGCGTCATCGACAGCGAGGACCTGCCGCTCAACGTGAGCCGCGAGATCCTCCAGC
>DAOPXQ010000019.1:0-17853 GCA_035352395.1 Treponemataceae bacterium
TGGAGCTTCATCTTTTTCGAGCCCGCATCGTAAATATGAACGAGATTGTCGCCCGCGTTGCAGAAATGCACGTCGCCCGAGAGCGAGTCGAGGATACACAGGGTAAACGCCGCGAAGCGGCCCTTGAAGCCGCGCGACTCGATAAGGTCGTTGATGCGCGAAACGATGTAGCCCAAGTTATAGCCGTTCTTCTCGTATTTCCAGTCCTTAAAGTAGTCGAGAAAGAGCGTGGCAACCTCGACCATGATGAGCGCCGCGGGGACTCCCTTGCCGGCGACGTCGCACTTGATGATCGCGTAATGACGGTCGTCGAGCTTGACGTAGTCGAAATAGTCGCCCGAAACGCCCTTCGCTCCCTCGTAGTACCCGAAGAAGTCGGCGTGCTGCTCGAGTGAACTTCCGCACGTGAGCTTTCTGCCCGACGAGTCGGTCTCGAGCGGAATGAACATCTTCTGGACTTCCTTACCGACGGTCAGGTCCTTGGACGCCGCGGCCGCCTTGACGAGCCCATGGGTCATATCGTTGATCGTCTCGCCGAGAAGACCGATCTCGTCGCGGGCGCGGATGCGGAGGTCCTTCCCCTCGAGTTCTTCCTTATCCTCCGTATCGCGTATCATGGCGACGTGGGCCGCGAGCTTTCGCACCGGGGAGATGATTATCGACGCGAGCACGAGCGAGCCGACGATACCGATTAGGATGGCGATAAGAGCGATATACGACGTCGTCTGGACGAGCTCGGTGCGGTCCGCCAAGACTTGCGCGAGCAACGACTCGGTCGATATCTCGACGCGGACGATACCGTGAACGTACCGAGTGCCCGATCCCTGTCGGTATAGGACCGGCTTGAAGAACACGTAACGGGTAACGTCTCGGGAAAGCTCGACAGGGTTATATTTGGGATACGACCCAATCCCGCTAACGGAAAGCTTCGTGAGCTCGGCGCTGAGCCGTTCCTCTAGCTGGCGGGTGATCGTCTGGATCTCGTCGCGCCTGCGAACCGACTCTGCGTCGGTCTTGAGCGCGAGCTTGATGCCTTCCTGCGTGAGCGACGAAATACCGTCAGAAAGCTCGCCTATGGCGAGCGCCGCCTCGGAATCGAGCGCCTGCACGCGCGTTTTGAGAATTTCGTTTTCGGGCGAATCATAGCGGGTGATTCCGTAGCGGATTTCCTTCGTGTCGGTCTTATCCGCGAGCTTCGGGTCGTTCGTCGCCCAGAGGAAATCGAGGCCGGTCGCGCTACCGTCGATCGAATCGCCGGTTATCGTCGCGCTCAGGGCCTCGCTCAGGGCAGACATCTGGTCCGGAATGAAACCGAGCTCAAGGATATTCTGGCTTGGGAGGTATGCCTTGGCGCCAGACGAAAGGCTTTCGAGCAAGACACGCACGCGATCCTCAAGTCCCCGGGCCAGCGTGCGTTCCTGGTTCGCCGAGAATCTGAGTCCCAACGGGATCGATACGATGAGGACGACCGAGATGACGAGGGCCGTCGTGAAGAACGCGAGCTTGAACCTGAGCCCAACGCCGCGTTTCTTGAGCGCGACGGTGCGCTTCTTCTTTTCTGAAGCCATGATATCTCCTGCGATGAGCGCGCGGACGTCCTGCCTAATGCGAACGGAGTCGCCCGCGACGCTCGCGATGCCGAATATGGAGAACGCGAGCGCGAAGAACGCGAACGCGAGCACGGAATACGCGAGAAGCCGATCCGGGCGGATGGCGCCGGAAGGCTCGGGAGGCGCGAGATCCCAATCGGGGGTGAACTCCCGTCGGTAATCGCCGAATTTCACCGTGCCGCTCGTGGTAACGGTCAGCACGGGCTTGCTGAAGAAGAGACCGCGGACGGGATGCGAAAGGCCCACGCGGTACGACCCTTCCTCGAGGTCCGACACGCTGATGCCCGTGATCAGTCGATCGTTTTCGACGCGATACTGACCGTTCTTTCGCCTGAGCGTGACGTCGTACGGGGCCTTTCCGTCGCGGTCGACGTAGACCTCGTCGGCGTA
Organism: Treponemataceae bacterium; assembly: GCA_035352395.1. GTDB lineage: Bacteria > Spirochaetota > Spirochaetia > Treponematales > Treponemataceae > Teretinema. Next base: position 2,001 of record DAOPXQ010000019.1, read on the forward strand.
TCCGTCCTGGGCAAAGCCGCGGCCCAATATTTTAAGGCTTACGGCGCCAGATTCTTCCGTGGTCGTGTCGATAAAACCGATCGACGTATACGGGATGTACTTATCGAGAACGACGTATTTGACGATGGGCTGACCGACGTTTCCGACGCTGTCGATCGCGGACACGGAAAGCGCGTAGATACCGTTATCCTGATTGTCGAACGAGACCGTGGGCTCGCGAGTCATAACCGTCGGCTGAGGACGCTCAGCTGGCAGCGCCTCGGCGGCAGCATCCTCCCAACGCGAGGGATCGCCGGCCCTCGACTGCAGCACCGGAAGATAAGAGACAGGCGCGAGATAATCAAAGCGATATGAATAACCTACGACGTTATCGTCCGTCGGGGGATTCCATGACAGGCTGAAGGAGTTCGAGGGCAACGCGCCCGTCGGATCCGTCGGGACGCTGGCGACCGTCGGGGTCTTTGGAGGCGTAGTGTCCTTCACGTATTCGAGATACGAGGGCTCCGACCAGTTGCCGGCATAGTCCGCGACGCGCACCCCTAAGTACCAAGCGCCGTCGATGTCTGCCTGCGCGGTCAGTTTCTTCCGCTCGGGCAGATCCTGGATCGCCTCGGGGACGTCGGGCCTTGAGCCGTATCCCCAGCTCCAGGAATAGCCCGCGATGCCCGAGGAATCGTCCGGAAGCGAAACGGTCACGCGGGCGAGCTCGCCGCGCGAAGGCCTTCCCGCCGTGAAATTGGACGCGATGAGCGTCGGAGGACGGACGGACCGGTCGGGCGCGAGCCGCATGACGCGCGCGCTGCCCTTTTTGCCGACCTGCTGCCAATATACCTCTACGTCGTTACCCGCGTTTACGAGACGCCCGAAAACGGCCTCGCGGCCCTCGCGGGAGAGATCGGTCTCCGTCCAGAGGAATCCGCTCTTGCGAGCCATGTACACGCGATCGATGCCGGAACGGTTATCGAACCAGCATACGGCGGGTTCGCCGTCGATCAGCATGACGTCCGGGTTAAAGCAATACCCGTCGCCCAGGGATATCTTTTCCGGCATCCCGATTATCGCGGCGGTCTTATCGAGTTCGGCGTAGTAAATCGCGTACCGCTCGTTCGAGGTACGCGCCCGTTCCCACGCGAGCGATACCGCTCCCTTGCGCGCAAGGAGACACGGCCGCTGGTTATGGTAACTCGCGGGTTTTCCCGCCGCGGTATCGGCCGAGGCGCCGGGCTCGACGAACCCGGTCAGAAAAGAGGGCTCCGACCAGCTGACGCCCTTATCCTTGGAAACCGTCGAATACAGTTGATACGAGGACCGGCCAGTACCTTCCATAAATGCCTGAAACACGACGATGTCCGTTCCCGAAAGATTCGCGAACGCGGGAAGGAAGGCCCGTTTCTTTCCGGAAGCCGGCCTGAACGGCGCGAACGTCGACCAAACAAGGCCGTCGCTCGAGGTCGCGTACACAAGGGTGAAGTTTTCCTGACTGCCCTGCGTCGCGAAAAGAACGCAGCTGCCGTCCGGGCGCGCGTAGATGCGCGGCGCGAGAATATTGCTGTTCTCGCCCTTCAGGCGAATCTCGCGGAAACTGGCGCCGTTATCGGACGATATGAACACGCTGATGGAATCGAGGCCGGTTACCGCCGCGACTAGTATGCGGTTTGACCCGTCCATCGTCATTGAGGTGATGGACGGAACGTCGCCCGCGAACGTAAACGGGCCGGCGAACCTGCGCCGGTCATGCCAGGCCGTGCCGTCAAACACCCTGCCGGAGAGCCATATCTTTCCTTCGCCCTCCCCTTCTCGCGCGATCTCCTGCCAAATAACGGCGGAATGGGTGCCGTTAACGGCGGTAACGGGGAACATACTGTCGGAGATGCCGATGGCTTGCGGTTCGTCCCAATAATAATCGCGGGCGAACGCCGGCGACAGAAGCATCGCCGTCATGAAGGCGCAGAACATGACCCGTCGTATCATAGCTGGGATTCTATCCTTTTTTTCAATTCCTGTATCTTGGTGGAATTGCGGTTTTTCTGATTCTGCCACAGTTGCTCGACGAGCGCCGAAGCGGTGATCTTGTTGCCTTTCTGGAGCTCCTGAACGGCGCGCTGATACAGCGACTCGTCCGCGCTCGAGAGGACGGCCGTGTTCTTTCCGCCAAGCGCGGTCTGCACGCGGTCCTTAAGGGCTATTGCCCTCTGGTTGTCGGAGTTGAGCTTAATGGCCTCGTCGAGCTGCTCCAACGCGACCTCGAACTGGCTCCGGGTATTCGAGTCGTAGATTTTCTGCGCGGCCTTGGTAAGCTCGGCGGACCGGGCGATCGCCTTGGGATCGGGCGGCGGTATGCGAACGCCGAGATAGTATTCCACCTCGTCAAGGAGTTTCTTGATTCCGGGATACGAGGAATTCAGCTGATAGAGGTCAAGAAGGTCGCTGTACGAGGTTTGTCTCTCCGTCTTGTAGTTCGCGCGGATGTACTCGATTCGGCTGTCGACGAATTGCCTGAACGCTGGCGGGTCGATTAGCTGATTGATAAGCAGGGTCAGCTGGCCCGCGTCCTGATTGAGCGGATACACGAGCTGCAGCTTCTGCAGTTGGGCCCGCGCGTCCGCGAGCCGAGCGAGCGCCGCGTCGCGTCGACCGGATGCCATCAGGGTCTTTCCTTCCAGGTACATCTGATTCGCGCTCGAGAGGAGTTGGCTCATCTGCGGATAGAGCGGCGCGGTCACGGGTATCGTTCGTCCCGTCTTCATGGAAAGGGCCGTGTTGATGATATCGAGCCAAGTCGAGACTTCCGTATTCGGCACCGAGTTCGTTACGCTCCACCGGCTCTTCGCCTGCAGGAATATCTGCTCGGCCTGATCGAAATCGCCGCTGTAGTAGAAGTTCCTACCGCTCGAGATAAGGGAGCGAACCTCGCGAACCACGGCCTCGTTCTCGATTCGCGTGATCTCGGAGCCGAGCGAATCGAGCTTTTGATCGCTTGATGCCCTCAGCGACGCGGATTCCTGGAAGGAAAGGGACGCGTTTATCTTCTCGCGCGAGCGCTGTAGGTTATCGCGCGCGCCCCGGAAATCCATCTGCCTGAGCGCGGTGAGCGCCTGGTTATACCGGAGGTCCGATTCCTGCCGCGCGATATTCGCCTGCAGGACGCGGGAATTCGCGCGGGCGATGGAAGCCCCGGAATCGGTGAAGGTCGCGTCCATGCCCGTAAGCGCCGCGCGCATGGCGGCAAGCGAGTTCGCGAACGACTCGTCCGCGAGGACGTCCGCCGGCGCGCGCTCCAATAGCGCGAGCGCCTGCGCGATAGACTTCCTGTCGGCCGTTATGCCGGTGCGTATTTTATTGAACGAAACGATGCTCTCGGCGGGATAGTACAGCGTAAGCCCGTCTTCCTTACGGGGGATGCCGTCAAGCAGGGTTAGCGCGGAGGCATAATCGGTTTTCCACCCAGACGCCATGAGGGCGACCGAACGATCCTGAAACGAGGCGTTTTTTCGATAGGATTCGAGACGCACGGCGGAGGCGTCCCCCGAGAATCGGGCGTTCCAGGCCGCGAGATCGCTTGCGTACGCCTCGTTGCCCGGCGCGGGCGTTCCCGAGGAAAGGCCTTGCGCGCTCTTGATGAAAGCGGACAGTCCATCGGTAAGGGCGAAGTATTTGCGCATGGTCGACGACTGCGCCTTGCGAACGTGCTCGGCGGAGTCGACCTCCTCGGTAACGGGCGTCGACGACGACACGAATGCGCGATACTCGCCGAACAGCTTACCGCCCGACGCGGCCCTATTCGTGTAATCGAGAATATCCTTGAACCTAAACCCAAGCGCCGGGTAATCCCTAATGCCGAAGGTATCGGGCCGCTTCGCGATCGCGGTGCAGGTCTTCGCGATTGCCGCCCCGACGGTCGCGTATCGCCCGGCGACGGCGAGCCTCTGATACGCGGAGGCCATATCGTCCGCGTCCATAAAGCCGTAGGCTTGGGTCCACGCGGCGCGCGACGCGCCCTCAGTGACGCTTTCGACGCGCCTCATGACGGCGTCGGTCTCGCCGTCGAACGCGCCAAGCACGCCCTCAAACCGCTCGGCGGTCTTCCGGCCGACGGCAAAGCGCCAGGCGAACGGAAGGAAGGAGTTCTCCGTGACGTCGCCCTTCGCCGCCTTCGCGCGCTCGAACGAGTCCTCGAGGAACCAGCCGCGATCGGCGAGAGCGTTTCGCTTCGCGATAAACGCGCCGAGCTCGGCCGAAAGCGCGGTCCCGGTCGTTTCCGCGAGCGCGGGATCGTCGGCCGCGACGGCGGCCTCGTAGGCGGCAAGCGCCGCGGAAAGGGTTGGCTCCGCCGCGGCGAGCGCGGCGATCGACGAGTCTATGCCCAGAAGGTTTTCGTTTATTTTGGCGACGAGAGCGGGATCGGAGGTCTCGTCGAATTCGGTCTTATAGAAGGTAAAGCCCTCGGTAAACGCCCGCGCGGCCTCGGCGTACTTGCCCTGCTCGATGAGCGCGCCGCCGGTCGCCATGATCTCGTCGAAACGGGCGCGATAGTACGTAAACTGGGCAGCCTCTTTCGTCTCGGCAATGAAGCTCTGAGTCGACTTGTTCGGGTTTTTTTCCAGGGACTCCATATACGTGATCATGTCGAGCTTCTTTTTGTCGTTCGTGGGTTCGTTGGCAAGGACGAGCAGAAGCTCAAAGGCCTTATCGTTGTAGTCCCGGCGCATGGTCATGATCTTCTGGATACGCCGTTGTACCCCGTCGAAGTCGTCGGGATTGCCGTCCATGTATATAGCGAGTTCCTTGATTGCCTCGTTATAGTTGCGATCCTTGATGAGACGATCTACCTTCGGGAGTCCGACGTCGGGATTTCCCATGGCCGAAACGAATGCCGGCGCGCAAAGAGAAAGCAAAGCTGTTAGGACCCAAACATGTTTTACATTCACCGGGTATCCCACGTATCCCCTATCGATATTTTAAATTTCGGCATAAAAAAACAGACTTTCCAGTATAAAAAAGAAGAATATTACCCGAAAATCAAATATACTCAAGGTGTCTATGAGGATCAAAAAAAGACTTTTTATCTTCCTATTTTTACTCATCCGTACGGGTATGGCAATAGCCCTCGACCTTTCGGATCCTTATGCCTATGTTACCGGGCTTTTCGATCAATTCATAGACCCAAACGAAGGCCGAACGACCTTTCGCTCGCTGTTGATCCCGGGCGGCGGACGCGCGGAGGCGATGGGAATGGCCTTTACCGCGCTTGCGAACGACATTAGCTTCTTTGAGACGAACCCATCGGGCAGCTCGACGATGAAAAACACCGAACTCTCGTTTTTTCATAACAGTTGGATCGCGGATTCAAGGGTCGAAACCGTCTCGGTCACCCAACGCCGGGACAATTTTGGCTATGGCGCGTCGATCCGGTGCTTCTACGTTCCGTTTACCGAGTACAACACCTTCGGCGAGCGCGTTTCCCGCGGCTACTATACGGAAACCCTCGCGACGTTCAACGTTTCGTATAACTTCCTTGCGGGATATTACTTTAAGGGCCTAGCCGTCGGCGCAAACCTGAAAGCGGGATTTCGGGGGGTTCCAGACTATTCCGACTCCAAGGGCAGGCTCATAATAGGTTCGGGCTTAGCCCAGTCATCGCCCACTATAATGGCTGACCTTGGCCTGCAAACCCGATTCAATTTCCTTAAGCTTTATCGGGCCCGCGACCCAAACTGCTCGATTGGCTTTTCATTCAGGAATTTCGGGCCGCCCGTTCAGGGAGAGCCCCTACCCAGCCTAATCACGGGGGGCGCGGCATGGAAACCGGCGAACCCCATTACGGTGTCCGTCGAGATTCAGAAGCCGCTTAATCTGGTCAATCCGGCCGAATCGGGAGTCTTCACGTACGGTGCGGGCGTCTCGATAAACATGGCAAGTTTCTTTACCTTACTCGCGGGTTTTCAGCTCAAGGGCGGAAACCCGCGCATCAGCATCGGCGGCGAAACGAACGTTAACGACTTTCAAATCAACGTGAACTATACCCTGGACATGACTACGCAGGCATCGATCCTCAATCGCGTCAGCCTCGCGGCAAAGATCAACATGGGAGACCGAGGGCGGCTCGAAAAGCAGAAACGGATCGAGCGACTTTATATCGAAGGGTTGAAGATTTACGCCGACGGTCGGCTTGAGGAAGCGATCGATATGTGGAAAGAAGTATTGACGCTCGACAAGAGGTTCGACCCCGCCACGGAAGGTATCGCGGCGGCGACGCGAACTCTCGAGATCCAGAAAAAGATCAGGGATCTCCAGAAACTGGAATAGATCGAATGGCGCCGGGCGCGACCGCGTAAGGCCGGTCCGGCTTAAAAACGCTTATTTCTTCCGGCTAAACACCCGGTAGTTTATGTTCGAGAACAGATTATCCGTCTTTTCGATCCTCGTGAGCCATTCGGTACTGATGAAGTTCGATCCAAGGGATTCATAGACGACGGTGAAGGCCTTGATCGCGTCCTCGAACCGACGCCGCGCGTACTCGACGCGATCCTTTTCATTCATCATTAAGAACCAGTCCATCGCCTGCGAGAGCAGAATCTCGCGCGCGGCCATGCACAAAGCCCGTTCTTTGAGCCCTGAATCGTCGGGAAAACGCTCGGCAAGGTCGATCATCCGCTCGGTCGCCTTGCGCGCGAACGGGTACATCCAGTCATTGGAGCTGTTAAGCACGTCCTCGGCGTATCCATTGTCGTGCCAGGACGAGACGCAGGGAACGGTTTTTTTCTTCGTTAAGCCCTCTTTTACGCCCGAAGACGGGAGCGAGAAATGTATATCCTGCCTGAGCGCGACCGCGCGGAACGTGCGCTCGAGCCAGGCGATTCCCTCAAACCACTCACCGCCGAAAAACTGCGCGGGGAAGGCGCAAACCAGGGAGACCGGCGCGTTCTCGAGAAACGCGGAGGCTTTCGAGAGGGCGGCCGCGCGTCGCTCGATGAACTCGTCGGCGTCGGCGGTCGCGCGCGCGTGGGCTTTGTCCGGCTGATAGAACGCCCGCAGCTCGCCCGAGAGCCCGGTATGGGACCAATACCTGAAACCGGTAATGCGGCGGCCAAGCTTTACGTCAAAAAGCGGCGAAAGCGTATCCTCGTCAAGCTCGAAGCCGATATCCTTATCGACGTCAAGGTATTCGCCCGCGGCGGCGAAACCCGAGCGGGGATCGATAACCTCCAAGCACGCGAGTCGGTCGCGCGCGTATACGGGGAAGCCATTGGGACAGACGGCAGGCGCGAAAAGCCCCGTGTCGGGAACGGGATCTGCGAAGAGAATCCCATGAGACTCAAGGATAGTATATTGAAAGCCATATGCCTTCAGGGTGTTTTCCAAGCCGGGATACCAGGCCATCGCCGGAAGCCAGAATCCCGACGGAATGGCGGTGAAGTGCTTTCGGTAGGTCAATAAGCCCGTTTCGATCTGCGCGTTTATCGCCTCTGGAATATCGGAATAAAGCGGAAGGAAACAGGCGGTCGCGGTCGTCGCGAGGATCTCGATATTCCCGCGCGTCGCGAAATAGTCGAACTTCTTAAGGATATCCCGCTCGTAAATCTCCACGTAGTCGCGGCGGTTTACCTGCAGATGGTCAAGATGGTTCTTGATGAGCTCGCGGGTTTCGGGAGACGAGGAACAGCGGTCGAGTTCGGCGAGCCCAAATTCGATTGAGCGGTCAAGACTGTCGACATAGCGGGCACGAAGGAGCGGGTCGGAAAGCATCTCGCAGAGCGTCGGCGAAAACGCGATCGCGAGACTGAAGGGGACCCCACTGGTCTCGAGGGCGGTGCACGATCGCAGAAGCGGCAGGTACGTGTCGGAAATGGCGTTGAAAAGATGGGATTCCTCGAGGCACCCGGGGGTATCCGGATGACGAACGAAAGGAAGCTGTGCGTCGAGCACAAACATGAGCGATGCGTCTGACATGGTGTTTTTTGGCTCCCTTTTTTTAAAAAGATTGACGGTGGTTTCTCGCGTGAAGCTTTCTCAGCGCGGAAAGGCCGGAAAGCTCGACGAGGGGAGGCATTCTCCGTTGAGGGGCGTCAGAGCCGGACTCGTATCCCGAGGGAATGGAAATCTCCCCTGAACGGGCGAGAAGCTGCTCCTTTTCCTGCGAATTACGGGAATACAGGTCTACCCTGCACACCTTATCCTTCGGCGAAAGATGCACGTACCACTTACGGTCGTTTTGCCCAATATCGACGTCAAAAAAATCCGAGGTTTTCGCCGAACCGGTGCCGGTGAGCGAATGGACCCTCAAGAAGAAGGACTCAAAATGGTGATTGCCGGTAATGGCCGTGAATAGATTCGCCTGAAAATCCCAATAGACGAATATCCAGCCCGGATCGCGGAGGAGAACGGTAATGCGCGTTTCATTATAGGTTTCCGGCAGACCGTCGGTCGAGACCACGACGTCAGACTCCGCGAGCGACTGCGAATCCGCGTCGTCGGGCGTGTCGTACGTCAGTTCGAGAAGCTCGCCGATTATAAACCTGCGGTTGAGCCCCTCGGGAATATCAAGGCCCTGCTCGTCGGCGAGCGAGACCAGGTCGGAAGTAGACAATGTTTCAAGATGCGATCTGCTGAATGATGTCATTTCCATATTATAGCGCGTATGATGGAGAAAACCCGGATGTCTGTCAAGTGGAAGCCGAAAAGCCGAAGGCCTCTAGGCATTGGACCATATGGTCCGGCAGGGGTATCTCGAAACGCGATTGCCTTCCGGCGATCGGAAGGGTCAGCGCGCAGGCGGCCAATTGGAGCTTGCGCACCTTGCGCTCGGAACGCGCCGCCCTGTTCTTTGGAAAGTCCCCGTACTTGTCGTCCGCGATGATCGGGCAGCCGATCGAGGCGAGATGGATGCGGATCTGATGCATACGGCCGGTGCCCAGGCGAAGCGTGAGGAGCGAGCAGTCGGATGCCGTTTCGTCCACGCGGTATGTCGTCTCGGCGGGCTTCTCGTCCCCCGCTCGCCCGGCGGGCACGGTGATCAGCCCCGTTTTTTTCGCGGGTACGCCAAAGCAAACCGCGCGGTATTCCTTTACGAGCGACCCTCCCGCGACGTACTTAGAATATTCCGCGGCCGCCTTCGCGTTCCGCGCGACGACGAGAATTCCCGCGGTGTCCTTGTCAAGACGATGAACCGGATATATCCTGGAGCCTGTCTGTCGCTCGAGGATATCGAGGATGGTGACGGTAACGCCCTCGCCGCCCTGTACCGCGATGCCGGCTGGTTTGTTTACGACGAGGATGTCCTGATCGTCGAAAAGGACCGGAATGTCTTTCATGGGAGCATAGTACAATGAACGCTAAAAAAAATCAGCCAGCCGGGCGAGCGCGGTTCGCCCATCCCCGACCCCTGGCCATCGCCGTGGCCCTATTCCTCGCCGTCGCCCTAGCCGCGCCGAGCGCCGAGATACTCGGGTCAAGCGCGCTTGGATACGGGATAGACCTTCCCGAAGGATGGGCGCTCGCCGACAAAAAGGGAAACGAGCGCTATCATTTCACGCAAGCCCTATACGGGGCGGACCTACAGATCGCCATCTACCCCGCGAACCAGTTTCAGGAGGCGACTAAGGCCCTGAGCTTCGTCGCGAGTCAGTTCGGCTCGAAGGGAAACCTCGCGTCGCTTGAGTGGCGCCGCCGAAAGGCCGCCATTACCCAACTCTCGTTCGCGGGATACGGCGGATGGGCAATCGCCCTCGAACTCTCGGGCGGCAAGGGCTGGATCGTCCTCGCCTGCTATACTAAAGAGGACCGCGCCACCGCGCTCGAGCCGCTCATCGTCTCCACGCTGGACTCGATCGCCACCGACGAGGGCTCCTGGTTCGAGCCCGGGCCCATGACCGCGTTCGCGTATATGCCGGAAAAGCCGATTACCGTCCCCTTCGATCTCGGTACGGGAAAACTCGACATTCCGTTCGACACGGTCGACGCGGAGGCGAATCAGTCGATCGTCGACCGGGAGTTTTCGCTGCTGACGGGATACCTCGACACGCCGCTCGTGTACGAGGCATGGAAGCGCTATTACAGGTTGATTTACCGCGACGCTTGGGCGCGCTTCGCGAAGGCGTCGTTCATCGTCGGCAACGAACTGCCGCAAAAGCCGGAGGAGCTCGCGGCCGCGCTCCTTTCGTGGACCCAGGGGTTTACCTACGAGCGAAACCCGTCGGGAAGCGACTTCGTCAACCTTCCGGACTCGTTCGCGTCGAAACGGGGAGACTGCGACTCGCGCGCGATGTTGATGGTGTTGATGCTGAACCAGCTCGGCGTCGACGCGATACTGCTCGTCTCGCCGGAATACAGCCACGCCGTATGCGCGGTTGACTGCCCGGGAAAGGGCGCGAGGTATTGTTTTGGCGGAAAGGATTATTTGATCGCGGATACGACCGCCAAGGTCGGGATCGGCTTGATCGGCGAGGATATGGCGGATCCGTCTAAATGGTTCGCGGTGTCCTTTTACGCGTTCCCGCAAAAGGCTCAGGGCAACTGAGCCTTCACGGGACCGCCGTTCAGTACTCCCGCGCGATAAGCAGGTTGTAGGCTTCCATCGGGGTATTCGCCGCGCGGAGGCCATCCCGCAGGGCCTGGCTCTTGAGCTTGTTGCTGAAGAACGAAAGGGTCTGCAGGTAATACGAATGTTGGTTATACGCGGCGGCGATCATGATGAGTAGGCGAACGGGCTCGTCGTCGATGGTCTGGAAATCGATGATGTCGTTCTTCGAGATGCCGACCGCCATGACGAGATCCGTCACGGAAGAAAGCCGCACGTGCGGGATGGCGATCCCGCGGCCGATCGCCGTCGACATGAGTTCCTCGCGCTTGAGGATCTCGACGCTCAGCTCCTGCCGGTTCTTGATCTGCGGTGCAGAGCCAAGGACGTCGGCAAGCGCGACGAGCGCGTCGTGGCGGGTTGAGTGGTTCATGATGACGATGCGGTCGGGCGACAGGATGTTTTGCACCTGAACGAGGGTATTAACGGGATTCGCCTTAACGGAACTCGTCAATCGCTCGTTTACCCATTTCTCGATCTCGTCTTTTTTGAATCTCCAGACGGTACCGATTTTGCCGGCGGGGATCTCCCCTTTCTGGGCCCAATCATAGACAGTCCGTTCGGATACCCGTAGGTATTTTGCGACTTCTTCTATCGTAAGTATGTCATCGGACATAGGTGTATCTCCTGTACTCTATTTTACAGCATTTTGCATCATACAGCACCATATGTCAAGCATTTCACGCTAGTGATCAGCAAGTTCGTGCAGGGCGTCGTAGGGATAGAGCTCCCCTACCGAAGAGGTAACCATCCGCTCATAATCGGGGCCGAATACCACGGGGCAGTCTTTCGCCATGAATTCCGACAGAACTTGTCGGCAGGCACCGCAGGGACTGACGGGATAATCGGAGTCCGGCGTCGCGATCGCGATTGCCTTGAAGGATCGATGCCCCGAGGAGACGGCCGCGAACACGGCGCTGCGCTCGGCACAATTGGTAAGCCCAAACGAGCGATTTTCCACGTTCACGCCGGTTACGACGGAACCATCCGACAAAAGGAGCGCGGCCCCAACCCGAAAATGGGAGTAAGGCGCATAGGCGCGGGGCGCGGCTTCGAGGGCCTTGGCGAACAAAGCCTTGTATTCTATTGAATTTTCCATGTACCTACTATACCATTGGGAGCTATGAACATCAAAGCCAATTTAAAGTACGTTCTGACTGGCTCAATAGCCTTTCTTGCCATATACATGTTCGTCGCCGCGAAGCCAATGGGTTCCGATATCTATTTCGAGCCCGCCTGGACGACGAACCTCGAGAATACGCAGGACCCGGGGGAAACGGCCCCAAAAACCCCACCCGAGGCGTTTAAGCAGGCCGGCGTCGAGGCCTTCATGCTTGGCGAGCGTTACGGCTTCTTCACGGCCGACGGAAAGATACTCTCGTCGTACGCGACGCCGAATCGGGTTTCAGCAACGCCGGTCGCCTGGGCCACGTATCCGGAAGACGCGCGCGACACGATCGTGCGAACCCCGGACGGGAGCCCGCGCATGACGGTAAGCGGAAGCGGCTTCGTCCATCTTGACGGAGACCGAACCTTTTTGTTCCTTCCGGGAGGGGACGCCGTCAGCCAATATGGGGAAGGCGGCAGGCTTTTATGGACAAGGGAACACATCGCGCCTATCACGGCGTTTAACTCTTCCCCGGCGGGAACCGTCATGGGATACGCCGACGGCTACCTCGCCTGCGTCGCGCCCGACGGCACGGAGCGTTTCGGGTTCTACCCCGGAGGCAGCGACCGCGAAGTGATTTTCGGCGCCGCGCTGTCGGAGGACGGCAAACTCACCGCGTGCGTTTCGGGTATCGACCGGCAGCGGTTCATCCTCGTGCGCGCCTCGGGCGGGCAGCATAAGATAATCTACCACACGTACCTTAAGGGAAACCTGCGCCGACAGGCATTCGTCGACTTCGAGAAAGGCGGCAATTTCGCGTTCTTCGAGTCGGACGGCAGGCTTGGCATATTCGACTGCAAGAAAAACGAGGCAAGCGGCATCCCGGTATACGGAGAGGTCGTCGCGGCGGGCGAATGCCCCGGCGCGGCGCTTTTCATGGTGCTCGTCAAGAACGGCTCCCGATACACCCTTTCCGCGATCGAGCGGCCGGACCATCTCGTCGCGTCGGTGAACTTCAACGCGAACGATGCCTTCCTCATACAGCGCGAAGGGGCGATCTACCTTGGGACCGACGGCTCGATATCGCGCATAGACATCCGGGGGCTCAAATGAAAATCGCGAAATCAGGAAACCTTGCGCGCGGCGGCGCGCGACGCGCCGCGCGGGCGGCGGCAATCGTCGCGGTCGCGCTTTGCTGTTCGACCGTATCGGCCTTTGAATGGCCTTTCGGGGCCTTCAAGCCCACTTCCCTCTTCGGTCAGCGCGCCGACGGCGTGATCGGACGGGGCATAACACTTGAGGGACAGGAAGTCGTGCGCGCGTCCGGGCACGGGACCACGCTCGTGACGATCGCGAAAAACGGAAACATGACGGGGTTTCCGAGTACCCTCGGAAACTTCGCGGTGCTCTCGCACGAAGACGGGCTTCTTTCGGCATACGGGAACCTAGAGGCGCTCGACCGCGTCGACGGCCGAACGCAGATAGACTCGGGCACGATACTGGGGATCGCCGGGTCGTCCGCCTGGGGCAAACCCAAGGATGTTTTTTTCCAGGTAATCGACACCAAGCGAAAGACGGTGCTGAATCCCCTGCTCGTGCTTCCCGGATTCAAGGACACGCGCGGACCGGTGATCAGCAACGTCCTCGCCATATCCGGCAACAATCAGCCGTTCGCGCTTGGTTCCGTCAAATTCGTCAAGCAGGGCAAGTATCGCGTCTATGCCGACGTCACGGACTCGATCGACGGTGTCGCGGGGGAATTCGCGCCGTTCCGGATCAGCGTCCTCGTGAACGGAAAGGAATACGCCTCCATACCGTTCGAGATGCTGCAGGAAGACTCGGGCAAGCTATACCTCTCGTCGAAGGATTCGCGGGAATATACATGGGCGGCGCTTTACGGGGACCCGACGAGAATGTTCCTCGCCGATGTCCCGCTAACGCGCGGGCGCGCCGATATCTCGATCATCGCGTGCGACATCGCCGGCAACGAGCGAAGCGTGCTCTTCGGCGTCCAGGTAGAATAAAAAAAAGCGCGGGCTCATCGCCCGCGCCGAAAAATCACTCCCCGAAATCACTCCCCGTAGAGATGCTCGAGCTGGTGCATGAGTTCCATCGCCTTTCCGCGGCAGCCGCCGCACGCGGTACCGATCTTGGTCCGCGCTTGAAGGTCCTCCCAGGTACGGTCTCCCGCCTTATACGCATCCTCGATATCCCTGTCGGTCACGTTAAGGCACGTGCAGATCACCTCAACCTTTTCCAAGCCCTTAAGAGGGGGCATGTTATTCTTCGCGAGATAGTCGTCGATGGCGGCGCGGAGCGCCTTGTCGCCGAGCACCGAGCAATGGATCTTGTTCGCGGGCAAGCCGCCGAGCTTCGCGACGATGTCCTCGGGCTTTAGGGTATAAGCCTGCTCAAGGGGCATTCCCTTAATCGCCTCGGAAAGTATGGAGGTCGACGCGATCGCGCTCGCGCAGCCGTAGGTTTTCCAGCGCACGTCGGTAATCTTGCCGTCGGCGATGCGGAGAAGGATCAGCATCTGGTCGCCGCACTTGATGTTGCCGACGATGCCGCGGCCGTCGTGGGGCCAGGAAGACTCGTCCTCGTTAAGGACGTTCTTGGGATTCATGAAATGGTCTTTGACGACGTCTGAATATAGCCATTCGCTCATTGCGTCACTCCTTGGATGATACGGTCGAGAATCCGCGCAGTCGCTTGATGATCGGCGGAACCTGTTCGAGAATATAGTCGATCTCGGCTTCGGTCGTATATTGGCCTAGGCTGAAGCGGATCGAGCCATGCGCGAGCTCGGGGCCCACGCCGGTCGCCATCAGCACGTGGGATGGCTCAAGGCTACCGGAAGCGCACGCCGATCCCGTGGAAACGGAGATCCCGGCGATGTCCAGCATCAGAAGGATTGCCTCGCCCTCGGCCCCGGGAAACGAAACGTCCAGGGTATTGGGGAGAACCTTTTCCGCGTGTCCGTTTACGCGGATATCCGGAACCGCGCGGATAAAGCCATCCCGCAGGCGGTTGCGAAGCGCGCGAGTGCGACTCTCGTATTCGGGAAGGCGCGTTGCCGCGAGACGTGCCGCCTCGCCAAAACCAATGATCGAAGGGGCGTTATAGGTGCCTGCGCGCAAGCCCGCCTCTTGGTGACCGCCCTTAATGAGCGAGTCGATAGGCGCGCCCTTGCGCACGTACAGCGCGCCGACGCCCTTCGGGCCGTAGATCTTATGGCAGGACATGGTCAGATAGTCGCAGCCGAGCTCAAGTACGTCGACGGGGATCTTCCCCACGGCCTGAACCGCGTCCGTATGGAATAGGGCGCCAGCCTCGTGCGCGAGGCGCGAAAGCTCGCTGATATCCTGAATGGTTCCGATCTCGTTATTCGCCATCATGATGGAAACGAGTAGGGGTTTCTTTTCCTCGATCCCCGAGCGCTCTCCCTCAAGGAGAAGCTCGCGGTATTTTTCCATGTCGACCCTGCCGTCGCCGTCGACCGGCAGGAAATGGACGAGAAACCCAAGGCTCTCAAGCCTGCGGGCCGATTCCATGACGCAGGGATGCTCGATGGATGACGTGATTATGGCCTTCCGCCCGCCGTACGCGGCTTTCAGCGATCCAGTCCGGGTAATGGCCTGAGTCGTCATCGTGTTAAACACCGTATTGTTAGACTCCGATCCCCCGGAGGTGAAAATAATCTCTTCGGGTTTCGCGCCGATCAGGGCGGCGACGCTCTCGCGGGCCCCGCGTATCTCTTTGGCTACCGCTCGCCCGTCCTCGTGCATGCTCGAGGCGTTCGCGTACGAATCCAACGCCTGTATAAAAACGTCACGAACGCCCGGATCGAGCGGAGTCGTCGCGTTATAATCCAAATATACTCGCTTATTCATGTACCTTCGGGATAAATCCCGCCTCCCTCATAGAGCAGCCGTGTACTCAAAATATAACAAAACAAAAAACAAATGCCAATCGGAAAGATAAGAAATAAGAAAATTGAATCGAAGGGCCCTGACGTGATAGAATAAGCGGCTTTTCGCTCGGAGGATACCAATGCCACAGTACTTTGACGGCCGTACCGGCCTTCCCATTTGCGATTCGAACGCCCTACCGCTCGCCGGGGCCTTGCCCTCGAGGGATGACCTTGATCGGGCGATCGCGCCGCTTAT
>DAOPXQ010000020.1:0-17222 GCA_035352395.1 Treponemataceae bacterium
AAACGGTTTGAGCGGACTCGCGGGACAAGCCCGCTCGCAGCTCAACCGAATGTTATGTCGACGCCTTCGGCGGGCGAAGATAATAAATAGATTAAGGACAACAATTGAAACCACTACTTAAAGGGCTTTTAACCGGACTTTTTTTACAGCTCGCAATTGGACCAGTTTTCTTTTTTATTTTAGGAATAACAATAAATAGCAATTTTATAAATGTATTAAGTGCAATTATAGCAGTTACACTCGTTGATTACATTTATATCGCTTTATCGTTGTTAGGTTTAAGCAAAATAATTGAAAAAGAAAAAATTAAATTACTAGTTGGGATTATAAGTTCATTTGTACTTATTCTTTTTATTTTAGGGCACCTCGAAAAACCAGCTTTTAGGACGCAGCTTGGCTCTCATCTTTAAAAAAGATCAATCTATTTAAAAGAATGGACAATTACAGAGCAAATACCGGAATTTAAGCCAGCACTCGTCCAGTTTTTATCCCAGACGAAGGGCATTAAACGGACGACCCCTAAGTCGTCCTTAAAACAAGAAACCGGAATCTACACATATTGTATGTAAGATTCATCATTCCGATTGCAAACTTCGCCCGAGCCTGGCCAATACAAAAGAACACGGCAGCGGTCGCCTTCCAGTTCAGGCTGGAAGAGCTGTCGCAGATCGTCGGCGATATAAAGGTCGGTAAAACCGGATACGGGTGGATCGTCGACAGGGACGGAATGGTGATCGCGCACAGCAACCCGCAAGCGATCATGAAACTGAACGTGCTTGATGCCGACAAGGACGGATACAAAGGGTTGAATGCGCTCGGAAAGAGGATCGTTGGCGAGGAGAAAGGCGTTGGATCATATATCAACAAGGCCGGCGTCAAGATGACCACTTTCTTTGTTCGCGTTCCCAATACCCCGGGCTGGGGACTCGGAATATCCGTCCCCGAAAAGGAAATCAACGAATCGGTCGACCAGCTCATCGTGATGCTCCTCATCGTCGCGTTTTTCTCGATTGTCCTCGCGGCGATTATCTCGATACAGATCGCAAAAACCATCGCGAAACCGCTCAAGGTTATTTGCACGGCCATGGATGATTTCGCCGGGGGAGACTTTACTCTCGCGAACGTCAACAAGAAGGATCGGCTCAAGATAGACGCCCGCAAAGACGAACTTGGTGATCTCAGCCACAGTCTCAACAAAATGCTCGACAGCCTGACGACTATCGTCGTCCAGATCGTCGATACGGCGAACCAGGTTTCCTCCGGCAGCGTACAGCTCAGCGCGACGTCACAGTCAATATCGCAAGGCGCGACCGAACAGGCGGCGTCCGTAGAAGAAATCTCGTCATCGATGGAAGAGATGAGCTCGAACATCAAGCAAAACGCGGAAAACGCGCAAACTACCGAAACCATCGCCAGAAAGTCCGCACAGAGCGCGGAAGCCGGCGGACAGGCGGTATTGCAGGCAGTGGAAGCGATGAAACAGATCGCGGCGAAAATCGGCATTATCGAGGAAATCGCCCGGTCGACGAACATGCTCTCGCTCAACGCGTCCATCGAAGCGGCGCGTGCGGGCGAGTACGGCAAGGGCTTTGCGGTCGTCGCTTCCGAAGTCGGAAAGCTCGCCGAACGAAGCTCGCGGGAAGCCTCTGAAATCAACCTGCTGTCGATTAACAGCCTCAAGATCGCCGAGGTCGCGGGCAGGACGATCACGGACATGGTTCCCGAGATCAAGCGCACGGCCGATCTTGTGCAGGAAATAAGCGCGGCCAGTCACGAACAGGATTCGGGCGCGAACCAGATCAATGCCGCGATCACGCAGCTGGATCAGGTCGTGCAGCAAAACGCCTCCGCATCCGAGGAATCCGCGTCGATGTCCGAGGAACTTGCGGGACAGGCGCAAACGCTCAAGGAAACGATCAGTTTCTTCAAGATAGCAGAATCCGCCGGAGAGCGGCAGCTTATTCAGCAATGACCGCATGGCGCGGGCGCCGTCACAGCGGCGCTCGGCGCTCAACAAGACAATAAATCGAGGCAGCGGGAACTGCGCGGGGAGAAGCTTCTTCGTGACGTTTGCTGCCTCAGTCTTTATTGACCAAAAAAAACAAAAGTGGTATAAATTTCGTACATAATAATTGAACTCAAAGAACCGACACATGTTGTGCATTGCACGTAAATCTGATTACGGAACAATGTATAAGGTGTGTCGGTTTTTTTTATGCCCAAATCAAAACGATGATTTTATCATCGAAGAAAAAGGAAGGTTTTTTATGCCATCAACAAGATTTCAGAGGATCGTTTTCGCGTTCCTCAGCGTGCTCATTACGGTTCCCGTATTCGTGTGCTACAACATTGCGTTCGAGATGGGCGGAATGTCGAATCAGGTTTTCGTCGCCGCGCTCAAGTGGATTCCGATCGAGTTCGCGTTCGCGTTTTTACTCGAGACGCTTCTCGTCGGCCGGCTTGCCAATATTCTTGCGTTCCGCGCCGTTAACCCCGCGGAGAATAAGCCGTTCATCGTGATGACGGCGATCATCTGCTCGACGGTTTGTCTCATGTGCCCGATGATGAGTTTCATCGCGACGATCATCTACAACGGAATCAACGTGGAATTCCTGGCGAACTGGATGCAGAAAGTCGTGCGCAATTTCCCGCTCGCGTTTTTCTCGCAGCTCTTTTTCATTCAGCCGTTCGTGCGGTTTTTGTTCGGCGTAATTTTCAGCAAGCAGCTGAAAGCGGCAGCCGAAGCTTCGACCGCAGAAATGACCGAAGTAGCCTGACGGGCGAAATAGAATTTCTTAAAAATGCAGGCCGAGCTCGAAGCTGAGCGGTTCCCAGTATTTGTTCTGGTAATTGACGGCGTTCAGCATGACCGTGGAATACGCGGCGATGTAGCCCTTGTCGAATACGTCGAGGTAGACTCCGAGCCCCGTGGTGACATACGTGCCGGACTGCAACGCTGATTGTTTCGGCATGCCCGGAGGTGCGGCGTAATAGCCGGCGTCGAGAAACGCGAGCGTGCCGACGAGGATGTCGCTTCGGTAAACGGCCGGGAGGTTGCAGCGGAGTTCAAGACTTCCCGCCAGCTTGAACGTTCCGTCGGCCCAGCCTTCGCCGAGGCCGCGTACCGCGCCGCCGAGTCCTTCCTGATATACCCGCCCGCCAAAGCGCTGCGATACCGGATAGGGAATCCCGTTCGTCGCGTCGGTGCCGAATCCGGCGATATAGTCGACGCTCGCGGATGCGCCGAGATACACGCTTACTTCGTTCCATCCGCGTTCGCTCGCGCGCGAAAAAAGCGGAAGGAAGCCTTTCGTCGTGGTGGAGAATTGCGCGTAGTTGACGCTTGCGGGAATGCTTATCCCCGGAGGTGCGTATTCGGCGCTGAGGTCGAACCACCAGCCGGAGCGGACTTTCGTAACGGGGTCGGTGTTCGCATCATCATATAAAAAATCAGCCTGGAATGAATTGACGAGAATTTGATCCTTGTAGGGATCGCTTCCGGTGCGGAGGAGCGCGTCCGCGGCATTGAACGAGGTCGGTATCGTCCAGGCTCCGCGCCATGAAAGGAGCAGCATGGCGTCGTCGCGATCCCGTGCCGCATTGAAGTGGAGTCCCTGTTGGATTCCCAGCCCCCACAGCATGATCGCCTTTTGCAGATTCGTCCGGTCGTAGCCGATGTCCGGGAAAATGTCCTGCCGGTAAAGACCGAGATCGCCGGTGCGGAAGTAATTTACCAGCTTATACGCGGCTTCTCCGCGTACCCACAGCGCCGTGTCGACTCCGTCGAATATGCGGAAGCCGAGCAGGGCGTCTGCCTTAATTCCCCAGGTTTTAGGCGCGGGCTTGACGTCGAAATAACGAAAGACCGGAAATTGAACGAAAGGCGCATTCGCGTTTTGCGCGCTCAGGGGCAAGGCTGTCCCAGTTGCGATGACGAAAAGCAAAAGACTGATGAGTTGTGTTTTTTTTGCGATTTTCATAGCGTGTCCCCTTGCTCTTCGTGTCTTTATAGCGCGATTAACGTATTGTGTCGACCCGTCGCACTTGCATCAAATCTTTCCGCTTAGTCGGTCGATGGTCGACAGAAGATCGGAAAGCGTTTGCTTGCAGTCTGCGGCATCGGCTTTACGTGCGCGAAGGGCCCTCAATGCTTTGTCGATCGCCTTGTCCATTACATGCCAGTCGGCTGCGGCGCGCGGTTTGATGATCGCTTCGTTCGTGTCCCATGCCGTTTCAAGATCCTTGATGCGGGTCTTCGCTCCGACAAGGTCGCCTGAGTCGACGATGGCTGTAACGTCGGCCGCGATTGCGCGGTAAGCGCCGAGGTCTCCCAGTTTAGAGGCCTTCGCGGTTGCCTGCGCGCCGGCCGAAAGGGGCGCGAAAAGGCCGATCGCCAATACGAAAAACGCGAGCGGTAACAGTGAAAAATGCCGGTTCGATTTCTGTGACTTCATGATAACTCCTATAAAAGGTCAAGCGGACTAATGTCCGCACGGAGCTTGTCCGCCAAGGATGGCGGAAATTGCGGTTAGCGGCCTTTTTGCGCTAACCGCAAATGATGATTGGACATGGATGTGCAATCATCATTTCTCCTTATAAATTGCGCGTTATTTTTTCTCGCCTGAATCAATCTGATTCTTCGGGAGATGCAGTTCATCGATTTTCGTGACGCTCAGGAAGATGACGACGCCGAGAATGGTCGCGAGGAAAATATAGCTCGTGATTACATACCCGAGCCCGATGCCTCCATTGCTTGGCTGCGAGAGGAAGTCGCCTATCGATGCGCCGAGGGGCCGTGTCAGGATATAGGCGATCCAGAAACACCAAACCGCATCAAGCTTGAAGGCATAGTGTGCGATCGCCACCGCGCCGATTGCAGCGGCAAAGAGAACGACGGAAAGCGGGTATCCGAGGTTGATCGTTTCGGAGACGAGGTCCCCGGCCGCCGTTCCCAGCGCAAACGTGAAAAGAATCGCGAGCCAATAAAATACTTCGCGTTTGACCGTGTTGACGCGATGGATTGACAGCGTCCTTTCTTTGACGTACCAGATGGCGAAAGTCGCTATCAGCGCGATCGCGAAGCCGATCGTGGAGACTGTCAGGGGGATGCCCATCTCGTCAGTCATGAGGTCGGTGATAAGGGTTCCGACGACGCTGATGACGGTAACCGCCCACCAATAAATCCCAGCAACGTATTTGCGCGACCTGACCTGGAATACCAGAGAGACGAGCAGCACGACGCTCATCGCGATCGCCGTGTTCAGCAGGCCGAAATTGAGTCCGACGTTCAGGTAATCGGCTGCGGTCTCGCCGACGGTCGTGCAAAGGACCTTGATAATCCAGAAAAACGCCGTGATCTGGGGGACCTTGTTCAATAGTTCCCGTCCATTGCGAATTTCGGGCGCCAGTTCGTCAGATACGGCGGATTGGTTCGTTCCCATTTTCATCATATTCTTTCTCCTTAAATTGACAGGCTGAATTATCTTTACAGGTTGTTTTTTCGCCGTCAGTACGGAATGTATAACCCGTCAAGATGAAGGGCAGATTAAGAAAAAACCGAATCAGAAGAAAATCGGCAGCGAATGACGCGCATCCGCTGCCGGGACTGGTTCAATGGCCGCTTATGACTGAATATCGATCCTGGTTCCCAGTCCCCGACTCATCTCGGCGGTTTTCATTGCCTGTCGGGCGTTTCCGCCTTCTTCGGTCGTTCCTGCCTTAATCTCCGCCGCCT
The DNA here is from genome assembly GCA_035352395.1 of Treponemataceae bacterium. GTDB lineage: Bacteria > Spirochaetota > Spirochaetia > Treponematales > Treponemataceae > Teretinema. The sequence continues at coordinate 5,735 of DAOPXQ010000020.1, forward strand.
CTTCGGCGTTGACTCCCCTCTGCGCATTGAGCGCGACCGCGTTCATGCCGCTTGCGACACCTGAAATTTGCATTGTTGCCTCCTAGTTTAGCCATAGTCTTGTCCACCATGATGACTGGACTCGGAAAGTTCAGCCGTCATTCCTTCCCGATACTTGCGCTTGCGATGCCGGCGCTAGCGCGCCTTCTTGATTCTTGCTTTGTAGAAAAAGTACGCCGCGGCAAGAAAGGCGAGCGTCAGAACCACGAGCGCGATTTTACTGTAGATATCCATGTATCCCGCGATGTGCGCCCAAGCGCCGCCGGCGAAAACGCCGAGCCAGACGAGGACGAGATTCCATATGGCGGAACCCGCCGCGGTCAGGAGAAGGAAATCGACCATGCCCATTCCGGCCATTCCCGCCGGGATTGAAATCAGGCTGCGCACAATCGGAATGAAGCGGCAGAAGAAGACGGTGCTCTTTCCTTTTGACTGGAACCAGTGATCCGCCCTGGAGATGTCTTCGGCCTTGAAGTGAAGGAATCTTCCGATGCGTCCCCTGACCCATCGCTGAAGCCGTTCGGGATTGAGCAGTCGCCCGACGGCATACAGGGCGATGGCCCCGATCACGGAACCGACGGTTGCGGATAGAATGACGAGCCATACGTTCATCGTCGTGTACGTCGTCATGAACCCGCCGAAGGTCAGTATGACCTCGGAAGGAATTGGAGGGAATATATTTTCGATCGCGATGAGAAGCGCGATCCCCGCGTATCCGAATTGGCCCATTGTCGCGATAATCCATTCTTGCATTTTTTTCTACCTCTTTAATTGCCGTTGTTCGTCGGCGATTTTCCGTCAGCCGGCAATCTCCGGAGAAATGCCGCGTCGGGTTTATTCAATCCCGCTCATGCGGGAATTTTCCTTACGATGTCATTCATGATAGAAGCCGTATCTCTTCGATCGCCGGACGTTTCGTGCAGCGGCCAATCGCGAAAGCCGCCAGTGCCGTGGACCCGATCGCGGTGATCAGAAGAATTGCCAGATATATCCAGGGTATGGCGAGCGTTTCGGGAGGAGGGTCGAAAATCCCGCTCAGAATTTTGACGAGCATCTGTGCCTCGCCGAAACCCAGCAACGCGCCGGCGGCAATGCCTCCAAGCAGGATGACGAAGCACTCGCTCCGTATGAACGCGTTGATTTCCTTCGCGCCGGCCCCGACTATCGTCAGTATGGCGAAATTGCGCCTGCGCTCTGCCATGCCGAGGGCGAGCACCAGTCCCACGGACGCCGCGAGAAGCACTATGGCAAACAGCAGCTCGAAGGAAGTGAGCCCGCGAAGATCGACCGATGTCAGTCCTGAATCGATGACCCTCTGAACCGACCCGATATCGGATATCGTCGCCCCGACCGGGTCGACCACTTTCTCGATCCTCCGCTTGAGACCGTCCACGCCAATCGACGAGCGGATGAGGAGAATTTCCGAGTTGTCATTTCCCGTCATCAACGCGATATAGTCCGCGTTTGCGACCAGGAACGAGTCCTTTGGAGCCGTGGGAAATTCGCGGACGACGCCGACGAAACGAAACGGGATGGCATGATACGCGTGATCCACGGCGAACTGGAGCCGCAGATTTATCAGGTCGCCTTGTTTCAGTTGAAAATCACGCACGGTCTCTTCGGAGACGAGCACTCCGTCCGGCTGAGACGCGAGGGCGGCGAGCGTGGCGCGCGCTCTCCTGTTTCCGAAATACGCGTCGACAACATTGGTCGCTTCCTTGATTCGTCGCGGGTCAATTCCGTATATGTCCTGAAGATCGTTGCCAACATACGCGAAGCGGTGCTGCATTTTTTGCATTCCGGCTATTCCCGGAAGCGCGGATATTTCCCTGATTCTGGCATCGGCCTTAGCGAACGGGACGAGTCCCGTTACCGTGACGTCGGCGCCGTTCGTGAGTTCGGCGTCGACGCGGGCCTGCTGCGTGTACGAAGTATTGAAGATCGAGGCCGATACGGCGAAGGAGAAGGCGAGGGCGACGAGCAGCATACCTCGTGATAGAAATTTCCTGTCCCGGGAAAGCGACGCGGCGACGAGCGGCGAAAGCCTTCCTGCTGTCGGGCTGATGAGTCCGGCGAGCAGTCCGCGTCTTTTTGCCAATATGGCGTCGTAAACGCGCAGGCAGAGAAGAACTCCGCCCAGCCACAGGCAGAACGGGGCGATGAATGCCTCGTAGTTGACCGACAGCGTGGGCGATCCTTCCGGCGCGAGCACGACGGTATACCCGCTTTGGGCGATCCTCAGAAACTCGACGGCGGAAGAAGCGAGAAGAAGCAGATCGATATATATCCGTTTCCAGATCGGTTTTGCCGCGTCGTCGCTGATTCTCTGCAAGCCGGAGCGCATGACGGCGATGGTCGCGAGAGCAATTCCCGCCAGGGAGGAAAAGCCGATCCACGGCAGGATGATCGCCCCTGTTTCCGGCGTTCGCGGAATCGCTATGCCCACGGCTGCGTACGCGAGGATCGATCCCAGCGCCGCGCCGCAAATTCCTGTTCCGAGTGCCTCTGCCGCGCGAAGTCCCTGAATCTGGCTGGCCGAGGCTCCGTGTACCCGTAGAAGGTCCTGTTCCTGCCGCCGGTGTTTTTCGCCCGAATTGATTATGAAAAGGACCAGGAGAATCGCGAGGAGAATTCCCGGTACACCGAGGAAGAGAAACAGGACGCTCGAATAGAAAGCGTTCGCGCGGACGGCCGAGAGCTGCGCCGCGAGGTTGTCTCCGACGACGGCGCTTCCCGAGGTTCTCGCCTCGAGATTATGCGCAAGCTGGCCCACCTGGAGATAGGCCGCGTTCGGGTCAAGGGGAAAGTTGTGTCCGATTTTCGCGTGAAGCTGGACGCGGACGGAATCCGGCCTTATCGCCGCCTGTTCGTCGAAGAGGGCGTGCCACAGGCTTTCCGGCATCAGCATGATATTGTCGGGCGGAGCCTGCGGGCTGGCGTTGGCGGAAAGACCGATAGCCTTGAAGAACGAATCGGCGTGGGGCAGATCGATTATGGCATCGACGCGCACTTGCGCGGTCTTGAGTCCGACTCGCGCGATATCGACCGAATCGCCCGGTCTTACGTGGAGATTGGCCGCCGTTTGCTGGGTTACCAGCACCCCGTTTGCCGACCCGACCAGTTCACGAATCTGTCCCGGAAAGAGCCGCCGATAGTCATCGCCGATCCCGACAACCTTGCCCGCGCCCGTCGTCTGCACGGTTCCATCGGTCTTGGCAATGAAACTTCCGACGTTCGCATACTCGACTGAGGCCAATGCCGTATACGGGGTCGTCGCCTGAAGCGCGTCCCGCACCGACTTTTCGTCGGCGCCGGGCATCAGCAGTATCTGCCAATCCACCGGCAAGTTTCCGATCGCCCTCGCGGTCATGGACGTCGCGCTATAGGTAATGAACGATCCGATGGTAGCGAGAAACGCGATTGTTATGGCTATTCCCGCCACGGCGCCGGCCATTCGTCCGGGGCGCTGAATCCAGGTGCTTCGAAACCATGCTGCTATCATACTATTTCGGTCTCCAGAATCCCGTGACGGATTTTCCACGTCGTCTCCATGCGCCGCGCCGCTTCGCGGTCATGGGTCGCGATAACCAGCGCTGTTTCCATTCCGCCGATATACGCGAGGACGGCGTCGAGGAACAGGTTGGCCGTCTCGTGGTCGAGTTGCCCCGTCGGTTCGTCGGCGAGGATGATTTCCGGCCTGGCGGCGAGAGCCCGCGCCATGGCCGCCCGCTTTTGCTGCCCGCCTGAAATTTCCGCGGGAAGTTTTGCCGCGATTTCAAGGAGCCCGAGCGTTTCGAGAATATTCATGGTTTCGCTTGCGGCAACGTTTCGCGTCTTGCCCATGATGATGAGCGGCAATTCTACGTTTTCGGATACGGTGAGCGTCGATACGAGACTTTGTTCCTGGGGGATATAGCCGATTTTTGCCGGTCGCAGTCTGCCCGTCCCGAGCGCGGGCCAGGAAACCATCCCCGTTGTCTGACTGTCCAGTGCGGCCATGAGGTGAAGCAGCGTTGATTTTCCGCTGCCCGAAGGCCCGACGATGGCGATTCTCGCGCGCGGCAGAATTTTGCAGCTGGCCGTTTTGAGCGCCTCGATCATCACATCGTTCTGGCGATAGACGCGCCCTGCATCTTTTACCACGATCAGCGCCTCATTTTTCATCGACTATCCTCCCGTCATGCAGGTAAATAACCCGATCGGCATACGACGCGAGACTGTCGCTATGGGTCGCTATCAGGGCCGATCCGCCGTTCTGCCGAAAGTTTCCGAAAAGCCATATGATCTGCTTTTCCGTCAGCTCGTCGACCTCGGCTGTCGGCTCGTCCGCGACGAGTATCTGAGGATCGCAGGCAAGCGCGACGGCGATGGCGGCTCGGGCTTTCTCTCCGCCCGACATGGTCGAGGGAAACGCCCAAAGCCGGTCTCGAAGGTTAACCGAGTCCGCGAGCCGTTCGATGCGCGGCCGATCGACCTTTCGTGCCAGCCACATTTTCATGAGGATATTGTCATGAACCGATAATTGGTCGAAAAGGTTTCCGCCCTGGAGCATGATCCCTATTTTGGCGCCCCGTATCGCGGCTCGTTCCGCTTCGGGCTTCCGGGTAATTTGGGTACCGGAAACGGTTACGCAGCCCCCGTCCGGTTCGCTGATGCCCGTTACGCAGGAGAGCAGGGTAGATTTTCCGCTGCCCGATGGCCCCATGACCGCGACAATCTCGCCCCTGCCAATCGAGAAGCTGACGCCCCTGAGAGCCAGTTTCTCCTCCGTTTCCGTGTGATAGAAACGATAGAGGTCCCGGACTTCCATGATGTTCATGGCTAGCGCCACCTGAAACTGTTCAGTATTAAATCCCACTGGTCGACGTTATCGGCGCCGAGCGGGGCCCAAACCGTAACGATTGCAAGTACGTCATTGCGGGCAAAAAAACAGCTTTGATTTTCGAGCTTGATTTGCTTCGCCGTAACGGCGTCGGGTTTCGAGATGGAATTATACGACACGATGACGCCCTTTCCGCCCTTGAGCGTCGACTCCTTGATGCCTGTTTCGGAAAAACCCTCAATGGACTTTTCAAGGCCGGGGACCTGATTTTTTCTGACGCTGTCGATGCTAAGGGCGTCAGTGGAATGCAATATGTCAATTCGAATGCCGTTGAATTTGTCCGTGAAGAAAACACCACCATTTTCTTCCGTGCGACTCCAGCCTTCAGGTACCTGCAGCTCATAGCTGCCCGTCGCTGGGGCATAGGCGACGAAAACCTGATTGTCGGGAATGTCGCCCGAAGGGATAACTTCAGAACTGGCGAGCTGTTGCCCGGCCGACGGCGCTTTTGCGGGTTCGGCGGTCTTTCCGGAAATCGCGTTTGCCCGTCCGCAGCTTGCCGCCGTCAGGATGTTGATGGCCAGAAGCGTCGCCATGACGGGCGTGGCGACGCCTTTCTGCTTTCTTTTCTGCGCCATCGCATTGCTTGAACTGATCAATTTCATTATCGTTATCTCCTTATAAGGTTAAGCTGAAGGAATGGCGGCTTTCACGGCGAAAGCCGTTACTTGCGCCGGCTCTGCGTCATTGTCCCAGGAGGTTTCCCTGGAACCAGGACGCGAGCGCTTTCATGCGATAGAAAAAGGATTTTTCCTTCAATCGCTCAAGACCGAAAAAGCTTGGCGTATTCGCGACCGTAACGCCGTAAAGCGCGATTTTGTCCCCGAGAGGAACGACCACGAATACGGTACGCAACTCCTGCGGCGCGACGAGCCTCAGCCCGAGGAACTTGAGTTCGGTCAGGTTCGTCAGTGTCACGATGTCGTACCCGCCCATCAAGCCGATGTTCATCGACGAATAGACGTCTCCGGTCTGTTCCTCTTTTTGATAGATGGTATAGGAGCTCTGGTTTGGAGCGTCCGCGATATCGGGGTCGCTCATGGCCTGCCGGTCGGTGAGGGAATTGACCCGGTAGGAATCGAAAATAAACGTTTCCATTTTCTTTTTCGAGTCCGAATAGGCGAGCAGTCCCTTCATCGTCGAAAACGACGTGAAGCTCTTGAGAATTTTTCTGTCCAGGTCGGCAGCATCCGTTGATACCGGGCGATCGATGAGGAAAAGTGCTTCGGCCGCGATTGTACTCGGTCCGTCGGGGCATGCCTCGCGAACCTCCGCGGCGAAGGGGACGCTGCGCCACAGGGTAAGGTTGGCGAGGCGGGACGCGAATCCCGTCAGCTCGCCTTTTTCAAAAAGCGTTGATTGATCCTCTTTCGAGAGGAAGACCGTATAATCATGCGCGTTCTGCTCGGCGAATGCCGGCGCCAAAACGCACGCGAACGCGGCAATGAAAAAAACCGGATACATGCGATTCATTCTGTTTACCCCCGGATAATGGCTGTGGCGAGCACGATGGCCGCAAGGGACCAGCGATACCATGCGAAGAACTTTGTGGAATGATTCTGAAGAAATTTCATGAGGATCTTTATGCAGAAGAATCCCGAGATTCCTGCCACGACGAAACCGATCGGAAACAAGGCGAGCTCGCTCGATGAAATCGAACCGCTTCCGACGGACCTCGCGAGTTCGAGGATGCTTTTCAGCCCGGCTCCCGCGATTATCGGCGCCGATAGAAGGAATGAGAATTTCGCCGCGTCTTCGCGTTTGAAACCGAGTGCGAGTCCGGCGGTAATCGTCGCGCCTGAACGGGACACGCCGGGAAATATGGCGAGCGCCTGCGCGAACCCTATGATGGCTGCGTCTTTCGCACCCAGCGCGTCGATCGTTCGCAGGTGCCTGCGGCGGGCGTCGGCGAGCCACAAAAGCCCGCCCATGGCCGCCATGGCGATCGCCATCACGATCATCGAGGTTTGCGGAATGGGTAATTCATGGAAAGATCGCTGAACCTTATTCTCGAAGAGGAATCCCGCGAATCCGCCGGGAACGCAGGCAAGGAGCAGATACCATGCCAACCGCCGGTCCTGATCCTTTCCTATCTTTCTTTCCCTGACGCTCCTGAACCACGCGGCGATGATGCGCCGCCAGTCTGCTGAAAAGACCGCGAGTATCGCGACAAGGGTTCCGAGATGGAGGGCGACATCGAAGGTCAGACTGTTGAGGGCCGGATCGTTCCAGCCGAAAAACCACGGAACGATGATGAGATGCGCGGAACTCGATATCGGAAGGAATTCCGCGAGTCCCTGTACGATTCCCAGAATGATTGATTGTAATACAAGCATGCGGGCATAGTACGCTCGAAAGATGAAGGCCAGATGAAGGATTTATTTTCTTTTCAGGAGAATTCGAATCAGCGTGCCCTGCCCGAAGATGCTTTCTGCCTCGATGGTTCCGCGATGCCGCTCAACGATCGCGCGGGCGATCGACAGGCCGAGTCCCGTTCCGTTTGCCGAGCGTGAGCGTTCGACGCGGTAGAACCGGTCAAAGATCCGGGGGAGCTCGTCTTTCTCGATGCCGATGCCGGAATCCTGAATTTCGATCTTGATAAATTTTTCGTCGGCCGCGGCCTTTATGGTCACGGTTCCCCGATCAGTGTATTTTATCGCGTTGTCGATAACATTGATGAAAACGTGGATGAGCGCGTCGCTGTCTCCTGAAGTCACGAGTCCGGCGGAAATATCCGATGTAAGGGCCAGCCCCTTTTCTTCCGCAAGGGGCCTGAGCGATTCGAGGCTTCCGGTCAGGAGATCGGTCACGTTGACGGTTTCCGCGGGAACCGAGCCGGTCATGTCGGAGCGCGACATGGTCATGAGCGCCGATACGAGTCCTTCGAGCCGGTTTGCCGCGGCCCCAAGATCGGCCATCGCGGCCGAATATTCATCGACGGTCCGTGGCCTTCTCTGCGTCACGGAGAGAATCGCCTGTATCACCGATACCGGCGTCCGCAGCTCGTGCGAAGCGTCCGCGGTGAACTGCCGGTATCGCTTGAACGAATCCTCGATGCGCGCGAGCATGTCGTCGAATGTCGCTGCAAGGCGTCCGAGTTCGTCGTCCGTTTGCGGCAGGTTGATGCGAGCGGACAGATCCTCTTCCGAGAATCGTCGGGCCGTCCGCGTCATGAGATCGATCGGTTTGAGAAGCCTCGTCGCGAGAAAATAGCCGCTTGCCGCTGAACCCAGCAGAAATAGCGGCAGCGAGACCGCGAGGACGAGCAGAAGTTCCTTGAGCATGTGCTCGAGCGTTTCGGTCGATTGCGCGACCTGAACGATCCCCAGAACCGTTCCCTCCCGAATGATCGGCGCCGTGTAGATATAAAGATCTGGCTCCCTGAACCGAAAAAAAGGTCGGACTGGTGTAGCGGTAACCGCGGGCAGATATTTCGCGTATCGGCCTTCGCGCAGGAGCGGCTTTCCCTCAGGATCGAGGAGGCTTTGCGTGGCAATTTCTTCCTGCGCGCCGCCCTGCGTCGCGTCCTGAAGATGCTCGGGAACTTGCAGCGTTCCGCGTTCATATTCGATCGTCGAGATAAGCTGATTCGCGGACGCGCGGAGGGAATTCTTGACGGATTCGTGGAGGAAAATATCCATCGTGACGAACACGAATGCCCCATACAGAATGATGGCGAGGAAAAAAAGGGCTGTCGTCCACAGGGCGAAGCGGATGCGCAAGTTGTCAGGTAGTTTCATTCGTTCCCTTATCGGAAATTCTGTATCCCAGCCCCCGCACGGTATCGATCAGCTTGAGGGGAAAAGGGTCGTCGATCTTTCTGCGCAGGTTGCGTATATAAACGTCGACGACGTTTGATTCCGTGTATGAGCTTGAGTCCCACACCCGTTCCGCGATCTGCTGCCTGGAGAATACGCGGTCCGGTTCCCTCATCAGGCATTCGAGAAGCGCGTATTCCTTCGCGGGAAGGTCTACGGCGAGCGTTCCCCTGAGCACTTTTTTTGAAACTGTATCGAGGCTCAAGTCAGCGACCGAAAGAACCGGGGATCTCGGAATATCGCGCGATCTCCGCGTTATCGCCCTGATTCTGGCGAGAAGCTCCTCGAACGCGAATGGCTTCACCAGATAGTCGTCGGCCCCGACGTCGAGCCCGAGTATCCGGTCCTCGACGGAATCGCGCGCGGTCAGCATCAATATCGACGATGCCTTCCCCCGCGACCGTATGCGTCTGCAGACCTCGATGCCATTGATGAACGGTATCATGATGTCGAGCACGATGACGTCGTAGGTCGTCACGTCCGTCGCGGCCAAGGCCTCATTGCCATCAGCCGCGGAGTCGACGGCATAGCCTTCCTCTTCGAGGCCCTTTTTGATATATCGTGAAATACTTTTTTCGTCTTCGACTAAAAGCACGCGCATTTATCCACCATTCCAGCAAAATGATACTATACTAAAACGAATCACGCAAACAGGGCTCCCCGAACGCCGTTTTTTATGGCGATCAATTTCGTGAATGGGACGGTCGGCGTTCGCCTCGTGATCGCGCGATCGCGGGGCCCTTTGCATGGTTACTCAGTCAGCCTGATCGGCGTTGCAGTCCTTTCCGGATTCCTCGTTGTCGTTCGTTTCATAGTCGCTTCCATCATGTCTACGTCCGCTGTCATTGTTCGATGAAACGCCGGTATAGAGAACCTTGCCGTTGCCCGCGTCGATCTTGACCTCCGCTCCCGTGTTAAGCGCGACTGAGTAGATGAGCTGGCCATACTCGCTTTCCAGTTCGACCGACGATGAAACGGTTCCCGGATTCGCGGAGAGCGCCGCTATTTGCGCCTGATTGGCGGTTATCTTCGGCGTCGCTCCAAGCGCCAGCGAGCTTGTATAAAGCTGGTTCAGTCCTGATTTCGCGTCGGCGTTCAAGGCGGCGGAGGCCGTCGCGTCGGTTTCCTTTCCCTGTTTGCCTTGCGCAAAACCCGAGACGGCCAGCGCGACGAGACTGAATGAAAGTACCGCTACTGACATAGTTCGATTGATCTGCATGCTATTGCTCCTTGTAGTGATGTTTCTGAAGATTGATTTGATGGCCGAAATTAAAAATCGCGGTCGATCCTTCAATCTTTCTGATGAAAATCTGACGGATCAAGATGAAGCCTTGATGAAGTTTTTTACGAAAGATGCCGTTGCTGCGGGCAAGCGGATGTTCCGCGCGTGCGTCGACGGGATTATTTTTTTTTTGATTCCGCTACCTGGATCGCCGAAAATATTTCTCCGCGAATCTATTTTTTTTTAAGAAATTCGGTGATCGTCCTTACCACAAGCGCGTGATCGTCTTCCTGACAAGGCCGGAAACGGTAATGGTCCCGATAATGCCGACGTTTTTCACCGCGAGGGGAAACAGCCTCCGGGGGCCGAATAGTCTTTATCGGAGACATAGTAATGGCTTTCGAGCGTAGTCTGTTCTTGCTTCAATTTCCTGCCAAGGTACAAGGATCTGTGTCCAAACTTGTTTGCCAGATTCTTCTTGCGGATAATCCAGGCTCGTTGTCGGGGTTTCTCCCCACGAAGCTGTAATGGAACAGGACTTTGTCTTTTGTCGATATGTCGATTGATACGCCGAGTTTTTCGGTGCGCACGCGCTCGATGAAAAGCGACCCGATCGCCCACGCATCGTCATCGGTAAAAGACGTAAACTGGAGTTCTTCTTCTTGCCGGAGCAGTTGCGATAGGGAATCATTCATATGATAGCGTAAATGAGGCCCCTGTACGCGGAAGCCGCGTGAAGCTGTCGCGTTAGCGGCCGCTTTCCAGTCGGAGAAACGCGAACACCGTCCGCGAGAGCATGATGCCGGTACCTGGTAGACCATCGCAAGCAGCATGAGCGTCGTCATGATCGTGTCGATCATCATCCTTGCAAATACGTTTTTTTATATGAACATTAACTGGCCTTGCGCTTTCCCGGAAAATCTTACTCGCACAATACTGCCGTGAGTGAACTCAAGATCAAGTACGTTTCATCGCGATATGACTTTTTGTTACTTCGCAAATAAAAATAATGGGGCTGTACTAGATAAAAGCTAAATTCCACACCATTTTCTTAGTATTTTTAACTGTTGTTTTGGAGTTCCGTAATTGAAACGAAATTCACATTCTTTCAAAAAAAGTGAAAAATACTTTTTATCAATCCCGTTATATTTTCTTAGAATTCGTTTTGCTTGATTCCAGAAATTCTCAATGCCATTGATATGATTTTTCTCATCTGCAAATTTATCTGTATGATCAATTCGGTAATGATGAAACTCACTTACATCAAGTGCATCATAACTGTGGTAGTAATCGGTGTATACAACGCTGTCAGGCCTTATTTTACGTGCTATTTCAGCTATTAGACTGATAGGAACTGTCATTTCAGAATTAACTGATAGGAACTGTCATTTCAGAATTTTACTGATAGGAACTGTCATTTCAGAATTTTCGGACTGATAGGACTGATAGGAACTGTCATTTCAGAATTTTCGGACTGATAGGAACTGTCATTTCAGAATTTTCGCGGATTTGCGTCGAAATTCGGCT
>DAOPXQ010000021.1:0-17175 GCA_035352395.1 Treponemataceae bacterium
TGGACTCAGTCTGCGGGAATGGATGAAACCCCGCTTTCATTCGGGGCCGAACCGGGCGGGTTCGCGATCTACCGGCTTGACGGCGCGAGTGGACCCGCGTACCTCGGGGTGTGCCATACCCGCGGCAACGAGCTCGCGATCAGACTCTATGATACGGCCACCGAGCGCGAGCTTCTCGTGACTCAGACGTTTTACACGAGCGGGGCCGGCGACTTCCTCGCGCTCGCGCCCGGAACGGTTACCCCGGTAAGGGGTAAGTTCGAGACGCCACTCGAGGGAAGAATCCTTACCGTCGTAAGCGATGTCCTTAGCGCGTGGATCGCGAGCCGGGACGCCTTCAACGACGCGCCCTGCTATTCCTGGGATAAGGGCGAGCCCATGGAATTCGAGTATTGGATTCCCGTCATGCAGCTTCGATCCGGCGCCGGTCTAACGCTCGTTACCGCCGGTTTTTTGTCATCCGCCGACGATCCCGCGTTTTTCGGGTTTGTCGAAGAGCCAAAGTACGCCGTCGCCTCGGGCAAGACGATCGCGCCGGGCAAGCCTGTCGTCGCCACGATCGATGGGGTTTCGGTGGGGCTTGATTCCAGGTGGGTGCCGGGCGCGGACGGATTGTATCGGTTTCCCGACGCGAACGCGCGCGACGCGTGCTGTTACGTCGAGACTATCGATACCTCCAAATTTGGCGGAATGGATACATTCGATATGATTCGCGGCTATCTTTTATATTCGGGAGGGGTTCTTATCGCGAAGGACGTCAAGATCTTCGCGATCGACGAGGATCCGTGCGCCCTCTACCGGGTATGGGACCCGCTGACGGGGAGGCAAAGCGTACAGTACCGACTATTCCTGCCCCGCGACGAGACCAGCGTTTCCGTCGTATGCCTCGCCGCGTTCAACGAGGTTTACGACGGGAACGAGGAGTACTTTCGCTCAATCCTGTTCCGAACTGAGCCGTGATTTCTTGCCGGAGTTAAGGCCGAGCCAGGCCGCGGTGACGAGCGTCGATATGATGCCGGCCGCGATCGCCTCCGGTATGCCGTTCGCCACGAATATCATCCCAAGGACCGCCCATACCGTGACGCCGGCCTGTCCTCCGGTCAGTATGCCTGAGCCGTTGGTCGCGACGAGCATGGCGAGCACCATCGTGGTGTGCGCGAGCGAGGACGCCACGGACGCGACGATGACCGCGGGAATTTTCTTCCATTTCGAGAGAAGCGCGTAGAGCCCCCAGGCGACGAGCGGAAAGAGCAGCCGGGGAAGCACCGACACGAGCGGGTTCCTGAACGCGACGTCGAGAAGCGTCCCGGATGTATTCGCCTGGATCAGGCTGAATACGCCGAAGATGGCGCCGATGCCCGCGCCGACGAACGGACCCTCGAGGATCGCGCCGATTATCGCCGGGATGTGCAGGATGGTGATGGATGCGCCGCTGATCCAGGGAATCAGGCCGAGTCTCGTGATGCCGAGGAAGATCGCGAGCGCGCTGAGGGCGCCGACGATGACGAGTTTGCGGATGTATCCCGAGGGTTTCTTGTCCATGTTATCGCTCCTTGAGGTGGCGTTTATGGGTGCATAATGACAAAATGCCACGGTGGTGTCAACATCGGCATATTGTTATTTGCGTTTACAATTCGTTATACTATAGGACGTAAAAGGAGCTTCAGCATGATTAAAGTCGCGACGATAGCCGGTTCCGACGCCTCCGGAGGCGCGGGTCTTGAAGCGGATCTGAAGACATTCGAGGAATACGGGATCTATGGAATGACAGCGGTAACCCTGATCGCGACGATGAATCCCGACAATGACTGGGCTCACGGCGTGTACCCGATCGACGAAGCGACCCTTCGCGCCCAGCTGGAGACCATCTTCAAGGGCGTCGGCGTCGACGCCGCGAAAACCGGCATGCTCGCGACCCCATACGCCGTCGAGCTTTCCGCGGAATACCTGACCCGGTACGGGATATCCAAGTACGTGCTCGACCCTGTCATGGTATGCAAAGGCGCCAACGAGGCGCTTAACCCCGAACTGAACGAGCTGGTCGCGACACGCTTGCTTCCCCTTTCGCTCGTCGTGACACCGAACCTGTTCGAGGCCGGACAGCTTGCGGGCATGCCGACCCCGGCAAATATCGAAGAGATGAAAAAGGCCGCGAAGGCTATACATAAGCGCGGCGCCAAAAACGTGTTCATTAAGGGCGGCTCGAAACTGGAAGGCCAGTCGAGCGCCGTTGACCTCTTTTTCGACGGTAAGGACTTTAACAACGTGGAGTCCGCGATGGTCGGAACGCGTTGGACGCACGGCGCGGGCTGCACGACCGCCGCGGCGATCGCGGCGGGCCTCGCTCGCGGGCTTGACCCCTACGAATCGGTGTGCCTCGCGAAGAAGTTCATCACCTTGAGCCTTCGGGGCAGTTTTGAGCTGAACCGCTGGGTCGGTCCCGGAAATCCCGCAGGATGGCGCAAGGGATTCGAGTGATCCTCTCGCCAGGCTGACTGAACGTGCTCTTAACGATACAAAGCCTTTCGTATTCCTACCCCGGAACGAAAAAAAAGGCGTTAGACGGGGTTTCGCTGACGGTCGGCGCGGGCGAGTACGTCGCCGTGCTCGGCGCCAACGGCTCGGGTAAAAGTACCCTTGCCCGGTGCGTCGCCGGGCTGTTAAGCCCAACCGAGGGCTCCTCGACCGTCGACGGCGGCGCGAGTAGGCTACCCGGGTTTTCCGGGCTTTCTGGCTCGGCGCGAGTGCCTACCGCGCTCGTCTTCCAATCGCCGTCCGACCAGATCGTCGCCGAAACGCCCGAGCTCGACGTCGCCTTCGGGCCAGAGAACGTCGGCGTGCCGAGGCAGGAGATGATTCCGCTCGTAAAGGACGCGCTCTCGCTTTTCTCGCTCGCGGACAAAGGCTCGGCATGGACCGAAAGCCTGACGATTGGGCAGAAGCAGCACCTCGCGCTCGCCGGGGTCTATGCCCTCGCGCCGGCGGTTCTCCTTCTCGACGAGCCGACTTCCATGCTGAGTCCGGTCGCGAGGAAATCCGTGCTCGCCTGGCTTGATCGCTTTCACGTTGCCGGCGGTACCATATTCCACATCACTCACGATATCGATGAGGCCGAGCGCGCGGGTCGCGTGATCGTGCTTGAGGACGGCCTCTTGGTCTTTGACGGTTCGCCGAACGAGCTCGCCTCTCTTTCCGAAAAAAAACTCGTTGGCTGGGGGCTCGCGGCGGAAACCCGTTTGGCCCGGAAGGGCGACGCGCGCCATGGCGCCTCGGGTTTGCCCCTTGGCGAGGGTTCGCTCAGCGCGGTCATTCAGTGCGACTGCGTCTCGTTCGGGCCCCTTAAGGATTTTTCCCTTTCGGCCTCGGCCGGCACGATCACCGCGATTACCGGCGAGTCGGGCTCGGGAAAGTCGACGATTCTCGAGATCCTCGCCGGGATTAGGACGCCGCTCGCGGGCTCGGTGACGCTGGCCGACGGGGCTGCCTGCGCGCTTGCCGTACAGGAAAGCGAGTCGTGCCTCTTCGAGGAATTTCTCGCCGACGATGTTTCGTATGGGCCGAGGAATATGGGCCTTTCCGGCAAGGCGCTCGTCGACCGGGTCGCCGAGGCGATGGACCTCGTGGGCCTGCCGTTCGCCGAGTTCGCGAACCGCCGGACCTTTTCCACGTCCGGCGGCGAACGCCGTAAGGCCGCGCTCGCCGGGATTATCGCGATGGATACCGCGATCGTGCTGCTCGACGAGCCGTCTTCCGCGCTCGACACCGCGAGCCGCGCCCAACTCTTGTCGGTCCTCGAGGAACTGCGCCGACGCGGGAAGGCCGTGATCTTCACGACGAACCGCGAGGAAGAATGCAAGATCGCGGATACGGTCGTTCGCCTTGGGGAATCGCCGGCCGGTAGCGAAGTGCCCGCGGCCGCCGCCTGCGCCAATCTCCCGAGGGACAAAAGCAAAAAGCCCTCGCGGGACCGGCAAAGCCTTGAGCGGCTTCGCCGCGGCGTTATCCACGAGCCTCGGCCCGACACCCCGCTGCATCGCCTATCGCCTCTATTGAAATATCTCTTTACCCTGACGCTCGTCGCCGCGGCCCTTACCCTGAACGGATGGCTCGCCGTCGCGGTCTTCATCGCGCTTGAGTGCGTGCCGGCGGCCGTCGCGCGCTATCCGTTCAAGCGGCTCGCCGTCGGGATCCTTAAGATCCTTCCATGGCTCGCGGCCGTCGGCGTGATTCAGTATTTCCTTTCGCCGGGGAACCTTGGGTCGATCGAGTTCATACTCAGGTTCATCGCGCTCTATATTCCGCTGGTGCTGTTTACCCACATCGCCTCTCATACCGAGATCATGTACGGGATGGAGGATATCCTCGCGCCTCTTCGGCTTATCCGCCTTCCCGTTCGGGACGTAGCGCTCGTCACCGGGATCGTGTTCCGGTTCATACCCCTTTTGTACGGAGAGGCCGCGAGGATAACCGTCGCGCGCATAATCCGGGGCGCGGGCGCCGAGGGTAAGAGAGGGATCGTCGCGTCCCTTCGCTCGATGGCGTCGCTCTTCGTTCCGTTAACCCTCCGAACCCTGACGCGAGCCGAACGGCTCGCCCAAGCCGTGTCCGCAAGATATTACGGAAAAGGAAGGCATACCAGGTATTTACATTGGAAAACCGGGGCGGCGCAGATTATACTGATTCTATCAGTCATGCTGCTTTCCGGCTTTCTGGTGTATCTATCAATTATGATCAGGATATAGAGCGAATGAAACCTGCTAACTTGAAATTCTGTCCTCGTTGCGGATCGATCGGGTATCAGTTTCGCGAGCGCAAATACTGGTATTGTCCCGTGTGCCTATTCACCTACTACCATAACGTCGCCGCCTCGGCGAGCGTCGTGCTCGAATTCGACGGGGAAATCCTCCTCCTCGAGCGGGCGCGCGAACCGGGGGCGGGCATGCTCTCGCTGCCAGGCGGGTTCATCGATCCCGACGAGGGGGCCGAGGCCGCCGCGATCAGGGAATGCCGCGAGGAAACGGGGCTCGTGCCCAGCGACCTTCGATATATCGGCTCCTGGCCTAACGAATACTCGTACAGGGGCGTGTCCTACAAAACCTGCGACTTCTATTATAGCGCCCGGGTCACCGGGACCCCCGACGCGCGCGCGATGGATCCTTCCGAGGTAACGGGCTTCCGCCTCGTTCGCCCGGAAAGCGTCGCGAGCGCGCCGATCGCGTTCGATTCCCACAGAAAGGCGATTCTCGCGTGGGTCGCCGCGCGCGGGGAATGGGATAAATAAGCCCGTCTATGATACACTCTGCACTCGTGGAGCTAAGATGAAAAATAAACAAACCCGGGAATTAGCCGTTTGCGGCTTCGAGGCCGTTCGCGCCCTCGCCGAGAGGCATCCCGAAAAGATACAGCGGCTATTCTTCAATCAGGACCGCGCCCGTTTCTTCGGCGCGGCGTGCAAGGCGCTCGCGGCTCGGAAGGGCGTATATCGCGTGGTGGAAAGCGACGCCGAGCTTGAGAGGCTCGCGCAGAGCGTGCACCACCAGGGCGTCGTCGCTATGATCCGCGAGCCGGAGATCCCTCTATTGGACGCGGAAACCCTCGCGGGCTGGAAGGATTCCAAGGCTCGCGTGCTCGCGCTCGACCGCGTCGGCAACGCGAACAACCTTGGCGCGATCGTGCGGAGCGCGGCGTTTTTCGGCGTCGGGGAGATCGTCATCGGGGCCGACGACGAGCAGGCGGAGATCACGACGAGTTCGTATCGCGTCGCTCAGGGCGGCATGGAGCACGTCCGTATCTGGCGCGCGCCGTCCGCGGCATGGCTCGTCGCGGGGACAGCCGGGCGCATGACGCGCATCGGCGCCGACCATCGCGCGCGCAACCGGCTTTCGGACCTTCGCGAGCTCGTGTGCGCCGAGGGAGGGAAGGCGCCCGACCAGGGAGTCGTCGTCGTGATGGGAAACGAGGAGACGGGATTGTCCGGCGAGGTCAAGTCCGCGTGCGATCACCTGGTGCGCATTCCGGGCACGGGCGACATCGAGAGCCTGAACGTCGCGCAGGCGGCGACGCTGTTCCTCTACGAACTCGCGAACCTCTAGCGCGAATTTCGCCGACTGACGGTATTCGCGGGCCGGCGATATTGGCCGATCGGCGTTTTTATCCGTATACTGTATATGGAGGGACGTTATGGCCGTATTACATATCAACGCAGGTAGTTTCGAGAAGGTGATCAATCAGGATATCCCCGTTCTTGTCGATTTTTGGGCGCCCTGGTGCGGCCCGTGCAAGATGCTCGGGCCCGTGCTCGAGGAAGTGGAGAAAGAGCTCGCGGGCAAGGCCGTTATCGCGAAACTGAACGTCGACGACGAGCAGGACCTTGCGGCGAAGTTCGGCGTATCCAGCATCCCGACCATGATCGTCTTCAAGAAGGGCGAGACCGTCGACCGCTCGGTCGGCTTCATGGCAAAAGAAAAAATTTTGTCGATCCTCAAGACCCATATGTGACGCGATCCCGAGATCCCGGGGAGTTTTGATTCCCGGGATCTTGGAATCTACGATCCCCGGTTACAGTTCAACTTTCCTTTCCATCAGCCAGGACGCGCAGGCGAAGAGTATCGCGGCGATGACGAGGAAGATCAGGAACGGCGCGAGCGGAATGGCGCACTGCTGGCCGACGGCCTGCGGCATCCAATCGCCGCCGTTCCCGCCCATCCCGCCGAATTGCCTCGTCGCGACGCTGACGGGCACGTTAACGTACCAGCCGAGCGTTTCGCTCATCCACGAACCGAGCTTGACGGACCAATTGCTGATCGTGATGAACACCACGATGCCGATCGCGATCGCGAGCTTCTTCGTCTTGACGAACGAGCGCGTCGCCACGCCCGCGAACAGGATTAGTACGCCGGTCGAGACGAACATGCTGAGCCCAAGCATCATCAGCTTTAATAGCGAGAGTATATTGTTCCCGAACACGTCGCGGTAGACGAAAGCCATCGCCGCGAAAAATCCGGTTTTGCCGTCCGTCGCGAACACGGTTCCCGCGGCGGCGTGCACGCTCATGATGACGAGCATCGGAAGCGCGTACATGAGGAACTCGATGAGCCCCGCGACGAGGCGCCCCCCGAGTATCTGCCAGCCGCGACGAGGCACGGTCAGCATCAGGTAGCTCGTGTCCTTGAACAGAAGCTCGTTCACGTGGCCGGACGAGCACATGAAGAACATCACGATCGTGGTGACCCAGGTAACCGCCATCGCGATCGGGATCCAGAAGCCCAACAGGGGCGTGAACGATCGCATCCCCGTGGCGAAGCCGTAGATCTCGGCGCCCCAGGCGACGAGGTTGACGATGCCGAACGCGGCGAGCAGGAATAGAATGGTGCCCCTGCGTCCCTTAAGCTGGTATTTGATTATCTCGAACATCTTTCCGCCCCCTATCTGTCGCCGAAAATCTGGATATACAGCTGGTCGATCGACTTGCCGCGCTCTGTGCGCAGCGCCTCGGCGTCGCCCGTCAGGATCAGCTCCCCGTCGCCGATGAACGCCACGTCGTTGAAGATATGCTCGACGTCGTTGACGAGGTGCGTGCTGATTATGATCGCTGAGTCCTCGGTCCAGGTCTTGATGATCGTCGAGACGATGCGCTCGCGCGCGACCGGGTCGACGCCGCCGAGCGGCTCGTCGAGGAGGAAGAGCTTCGCCTTCCGGGAGAAGGTGAGCGTCAGGTTGAGCTTCTCGATCATTCCCTTGGACATCGTCTTAACTCGATCGTCCTTTTTCAGTTTCATGAAATCGAGCATGTCGATCGCCTTCTCGCGGTCGAAGTCCTCGAAGAAGTCGTCATAGAAATCGATCGCGTCGATCGAGCTCATCCAGGGGTAGAGCGTGTTTCGGTCCGGGAGGAACGATACGTGCTTTTTCGTCTCGTACCCGGCGCGCTGGCCGAATACGGTGAAGCTTCCGCCCGTCGGTTTTTGCAGCCCCGCGATCAGTTTGAGAAAGGTCGTCTTTCCGGAACCGTTCGGTCCCATGAGTCCGAGGATTCTCCCGCTTTCAAGCTTGAGGCTCACGCCCCTGAGCGCCTGCTTGGAGAAATAGTTTTTTCTCAGGTTGTCCGTTTCCAATATTACGGCCATTAGTTTGTCCCTCCCGCGATTTCTCTGTCGATCGCGGACGCGATTTCCCGGTTGGATAACCCGAGCGATCGCATTCCGTCGATGAATTTCCTTAACACGCTTTTCGCCATTTCCGCCTTAAGCCTCGGGATCAACTCCGGGTTCTCGAGGATGTACGTGCCCGTTCCCCTGCGCGTTTCGCTGATCCCCTCGCGCTCGAGTTCCTGGTATACCCGTTGAACGGTGTTCGGGTTTACCGACAGGGCCTCGGCCAGTTCCCTGACCGACGAAAGCCGGTCGCCCGGACTGACTTTGCCGGAGACGATATCCTGTTTTATTCCGTTCATAATCTGAATATAGATTGGGATATTTGGATCGAATTCGCTCATCCGTCCTCCTTTTCTAGTGTACTAGACTACTAATACACCAAGCCGGGATAATTGTCAATATAATGCCAATAAAAAGTCAAAACCCGTTTTTTGCTTGACCCCATCAACCCTATCCCGTAATATCGAATAATTCCTCATAAGGTGTATTCCATGATCAAATCGATTCTTTCCACGGTTCTTAAAGGTCTTGTAGTCGGCGCGTCCATGCTCGTCCCGGGCGTAAGCGGGGGCACGACCTGCATTATTCTGGGCATTTACGATAAATTGATTCATGCCGTGAGTTCCTTTTTCTCCGATATAAAGCATAATTTCGCGCTGCTCGCCCTGTTTTGCCTCGGCGGCGGCATAGGCATGATCCTTTTTTCGCGCGCGATGCTTTGGGCCGTCGAGACCTGGAAGCTTCCGATGATGTGCTTCTTCTTGGGCGCCATCCTTGGCAGTCTCCCGATGCTCTATCGACAGGCTAAGGTCGATCGGTTCAAACCCGTTTATATCCTCTTCGCCATCCTCGGGTTCGCCATAGTGCTCGCGCTTCAGTTTATCCCCAAGCCGGAATCCGGACTCGCGATCGGGGGCATCGGCCAGGTCGCGCTCCTTTTCGCGTCCGGGCTCGTCATCGCCGTCGCGCTCGTCCTTCCCGGGATCAGCACCTCGCAGATGCTGATCGTGCTTGGCATGTACGAGACGACCCTGCAGGCGATTAAGACGCTCAACCTGCCGTACCTCGTGCCGCTCGGGCTAGGCGGTCTCCTTGGGATCGTGCTCGTCACCGGTCTGATCGAGAAGGCCCTGACTAAGTATCCCCGGGTTTCCTATTTTTTCATCATTGGTTTCGTCGTGGGATCCCTGAAATTCCTCGTCGACCCGATCATCGCCGAATCTTCGGGCTTGCCCTCGGCGCTTGAGCTCGGCGTATGCGTAGTAACGCTCGCGGGCGGATACGCAGCTATCCGCGCCGTGTCAAAATATTCCAAGGAGTAACGATAAATGTTAGGTTCAAACATTCAGATTCTCGTCGCGATGGGAGCGTACCTCCTGTTCACGGTCGGCATCAGCCTTTGGTATTCCAAGAGAAGCAACCGCAACGCGGAGGCTTATTTCCTAGGCGAGCGCGGGCTCGGTCCCTGGGTCGCGGCGATGAGCGCCGAGGCCTCGGACATGTCCGGTTGGCTCTTGATGGGCCTTCCCGGCGTCGCGTATTTTACCGGCGCGGGCGAAGCCGTGTGGACCGCCATCGGCCTCGCTCTCGGAACCTGGATCAACTGGCAGATCGTGGCAAAGAGGCTGCGGTCGTATTCCCAGGTCGCGAATAACTCGATCACCCTTCCGGCGTTCTTCAGCAACCGCTACCACGATAAGCGCCGGGTCCTCTCGATCATCGCGTCAGTGCTCCTTATCCTGTTCTTCTCCATTTACGTCGGCTCGCAGTTCGTCACCTTCGGCAAGCTGTTCGGCTACGTCTTCGGGATGGAGGATATCTACGCGCGTATGGTGATTTTCGGGGCGCTCTTCGTTCTTCTCTATACCTTCATAGGCGGCTTCCTCGCTGAGACGATGTCCGACTTCGTTCAGGGAACGTTGATGTTCGCCGTGCTCGTGCTCGTCCTTACCGTTGGTACCGTTCGCGCGGGCGGCATCGGCGGCGTGCTCGAGAACCTCAAGAATATCCCGAACTTTATGGACTTCTTCGGCATCGCGGTTCCCGTCGACGCGGCTGGCAACGCGGTATCGTCCGCCGCGGGCAATGTGCAGGCCGTCGTCGACGGTCACGGCGCGTTCGGTCCCGGCGCGAAATACGGCATCCTCTCGATTCTTTCTTGCATGGCCTGGGGACTCGGTTACTTCGGCATGCCGCAGGTCCTGCTCCGCTTCATGGCCATCGCGAAACCCTCGAAGATCCGCCAGGCGCGGATTATCGCCGTTTCCTGGTGCTTTATCTCGCTCTTCGCGGCAGTCGCGATCGGCATGATCGGCCGCGCGCTGATGCCCGGCCTCCTCACGACCGCCAGCGCCTCCGAGACGATCTTTATCCACATGGCCGTTGAGTTCTTCCCGCCGCTGCTCGCGGGTATCGTCCTTTCGGGCATTATCGCCGCGTCGATCAGTTCGTCGGACTCGTACATGCTGATCGCCTCGTCGTCGCTCGCGAACGACCTCGTTCAGAACATCAGCAAGAAGCCCCTTTCCGACAGGACTATTATGTGGCTCGCGCGCCTTACGCAGGTCGCCGTCACCGGCTTCGGTATCTGGGTCGCGCTTTCCGGAAACACCTCGATATTCCGCGTCGTCTCGTACGCGTGGGCGGGGCTCGGCGCGGCGTTCGGCCCGTTGATGCTCTTCTCCCTGTTCTGGAAGCGTACCACGCTTTCAGGCGCCGTCGCGGGAATGCTGACCGGCGGCGTCACGGTGTTCTTATGGAAGAATTTAATTTCCGGCTTTGGCGGTATTTGGGGCGTGTATGAGCTCCTTCCCGCGTTTATCCTTTCCTGCGTCGCGATCTTCGTCGTGAGCCTCTTGAGCAAGAAGCCCTCGGCCGAGATCGAGGCCGAGTTCGAGACGGCCCGCAAGGCCTAACGCGTATAGAGCCGTGCGGGCGATTTGCCCGCGCGGGATCTATCGCGCGCGGTTGAGCTCGCTGGGTTGAGCTCGCGCGGTTATACCCGCCGGGTTATGTCCGCCGGGTTGACCCAGGGCGGGGATTGAGCCCCTCGCGCCTCCCTTGAAAAAAAAGCCGCATACGTATACTATGCGACATGCAGTCGTTGAAAGAAAGAATCCGGAAGGACGGTATCGTGCTTCCCGGAAATATCCTGAAGGTCGGAAGCTTCCTTAACCACCAGATGGATATCGGCCTGTTCAACGAGATCGGCAGGGAATTCGCCCGCCGTTTCGCGGGCGTGCCCGTCTCTCGAATCCTTACCATAGAGGCGTCCGGCATCGGGATCGCCTGCATCACCGCCCAATACTTTAACGTCCCCGTCGTGTTCGCGAAGAAGTCGAAATCGCGCAACGTCTCGGGCGACGCCCTCGTCACTCTCGTAAAGTCCTACACACACGACACCACGTACGAAGTAATGGTCTCGCGCGAGTTTTTGCCCTCGGGCGAGAGCGTGCTCATCATCGACGACTTCCTCGCGAACGGTTGCGCGCTCGAGGGGCTCGTCGATCTTGTGACGCAGGCGGGCTCGACGGTCGCGGGCGCGGGAATCGTGATAGAGAAGGGGTTTCAGGACGGCGGCGCGCGGCTTCGCGGTCGTGGCATTCGCGTTGAGTCGCTCGCGATCGTTGAATCGATGGAAGCGGGCGGAAAGATTACGTTCAGGGAAAGTCCGGTGGTCGGGAAGTAAAAAACCCGTCGCCTGAAGATATTGCTCACAAGAGGAGAAAAGAATGAAAAAAGCGCTTATCGTGCTCATGATGGCGACTGTCGCGTTCTTCGGCGTTTCGTGCGCGAAGAAGGCTGACGCCAAGTCCGGCGCCAAGCTCACCAAGGAGACCATCAAGGTCGGTTTCGTGTACATCGGTACCATCAATGACGAGGGTTATACCCAGGCTCACGATCAGGGAAGGCTCGCCCTGAACGACATGGGAATCAAGACCGCATACATCGAGAGCGTCGCCGAGAACGCCGACTGCGAGAAGGCTATCCGCGATCTTATCGATCAGGGTTGCAACGTTATCTATACCACCAGCTTCGGTTTCATGGACTGGACGATCAAGGTCGCCGCCGACTATCCGAAGGTTTACTTCGGCCATTGCTCCGGCTACAAGCGCGCCGACAACGTCTCGACGTTCTTCGGAAAGATCGAGCAGCCCCGCTACCTCTCCGGTATCGCCGCCGGCATGAAGACCAAGACCGGCAAGATCGGCTACGTCGCCGCCATGCCGATCCCCGAGGTTATCCGCGGAATCAACGCGTTCACCATCGGCGTTCAGTCCGTTAACCCCAAGGCGACCGTCGAGGTCATGTGGACCAATACCTGGTTCGACCCCGCCGTCGAGAAGCAGGCCGCGCTCGAGCTCCTCAACAAGGGCTGCGACGTGATGGCCCAGCACCAGGACTCCACCGCGACCCAGATCGCCGCGCAGGAGAAGGGCGCCTTCGCCGTGGGTTACAACACCCCGACCGGAAACGCCGCGCCCAAGGCTTACCTGACCGCCCCGCTCTTCAAGTGGGCGACGTTCTACACCAGCGACGTCAAGGACATCCTCGACGGCAAGTGGACCAGCCGCGCTTACTGGGAAGGCCTCGACAAGGGAATGGTCGATCTCGACGCCCTTACCGACAACTGCGCGCCCGGCACCAAGGAAGCGGTCGACGCCGCCAAGGCAAAGCTTCTTGACGGTTCGCTCAACGTCTTCGCGGGCCCCCTCGCGGACCAGACCGGAACCGAGAAGGTCGCCGCCGGCAAGGCGATGACCGACGACGAGGTTTGGAACATGAGCTGGTTCGTCAAGGGCGTTATCGGAACCATTCCGCAGTAATCACGAACCGCGCGCGAGATGATCGCGCGAAGGGCGCGCCATCGGCGCGATGAGGAGAATTCCCCGCGAGGGGAATTCTCCGTTTGTTTTTTATCGGGAGTTTCATGGCGTACATAGAACTGCGAGACATAACGAAATCATTCGGGACCGTCAAGGCGAATTCCGGCGTTTGCCTGGACGTCGAGCGCGGCGAGATACTCGCGCTCCTCGGCGAGAACGGTTCCGGCAAGAGCACGCTCGTCAACATGCTGTCGGGCATTTACGCCCCCGACTCAGGTCTCATTCGCATTGACGGCGTGCCGCGATCTTTCGCCTCGCCCAAGGACGCGATTCGCGCGGGCATCGGCATGGTGCATCAGCACTTCAAGCTCGTTTCCGTCATGACGGCGCGGGAGAATATATCCGTCGGCGAGCGATCTGGCCTATTCGTGAACCGAAAGGCGATCGCCGAAAAAATCTATCAAGTGGAAAAACGGTTCGGGCTGGTAATCAACCCGGACAAAAAAATATACAACATGTCCGTCGGCGAAAAGCAGACGGTCGAGATCCTTAAGGTACTGTACCGAGGCGCGAAAGTCCTCATCCTCGACGAGCCGACCGCGGTGCTTACGCCGCAGGAAACCGCGCAGCTTTTCTCGATCCTTCGCAAGATGCGCGACGAGGGCTGCGCGATCGTCATCATCACTCATAAACTGAACGAGGTCATGGAGATATCCGACCGCGTGACGGTCCTCCGCAAGGGCATGAGCGTCGGCACGGTCCGTACCGTGGACACCAACCCTCGCCAATTAACGGAGCTGATGGTTGGCGGTCCGATCTCGCTCGAGATCAAGAGGGAGCGCTGCGCCCGTTCCGCGGATGCAATGCTCCGCGTAAGGGACCTCTCCAAGAAGGACGAGGATGGCATTAGCCTTCTCGACGGCGTGAGTTTCGACCTTTACGGCGGCGAGATCCTCGGAGTAGCGGGAATCGCGGGCTCCGGGCAGAAAGAGCTTTGCGAGTCGATCGCCGGGCTTATGAGGGCGGACCAGGGCTCGGTGAGTTTCCTCGGCGAGGAGCTGATCGGGCTTTCCCCGCGCGAGATCATCCGCAAGGGGATCAGTATGAGCTTCATCCCGGAGGACAGGCTCGGCATGGGCCTCGTCGCGGGCATGGACATCACCGACAACGTTCTCCTCAAATCATATAACGCCAACTCGGGAATTTTCGTCGACCGCGAGGCCGGAAGAAAACACGCCGAGGACATCGTCCGCGATTATGGGATATCGACGCCGTCCGTAAGCCACGTGGTCAAGAAACTCTCGGGCGGCAACATACAGAAGGTTCTCCTCGGCCGCGAGATCGAGCTCTCCCCACGGCTGCTCGTTACCGCGTATCCCGTGCGCGGGCTCGACATCGGCGCGTCCTGCACCATCTACGATATGCTTAACGGACAGAAACGCGACGGGGTCGGCATACTCTTTATCGGGGAGGATCTCGATGTCCTTCGGGAACTCAGCGACCGAATCATGGTGCTTCATAACGGAGCCGTGATGGGAATCGTGGATCCCGAGTGCGCGACCAAGGAAGACATTGGCCTCATGATGATGGGGCAGGCGATGGATACACCGGAGGAACAGGAATGATACGCATCGTAACGCGCTCGGAGCCTTCGCCGTTCCGAGAAAACCTCTTGCGCGTCGGCGCCGTGTTCTTCGCTCTCGCCGCTTCCGCCGTCATCATGGCGTTGATCGGGTATAACCCCCTCGAGGTATACGCGAAGATCGTCCAAGGCTCGCTGATGTCCGCCTACCGCGTGAAGGAAACGATCAACAAGACGATCCCTCTCGTCGTGCTCTCGCTCGGAATCGCCATCGCGTTCCGGATGAAATTCTGGAACATCGGGGCCGAGGGTCAGTTTTACCTTGGCGCGTTCGGCGCCTCCGCGGTCGCGTTCGCTTTCCCGGGGATGCCCGCGCCCTTGCTGCTTCCCCTCATGTTCATCGCCGCCTTCGCGGCCGGCGGCCTTTGGGCGCTCGTGCCGGCGCTGCTCAAGTCCCGGTTCGCCGCGAGCGAGTCGCTCGTTACGCTGATGCTGAACTACGTCGCGCTGAAATGGATATCCTACCTGCAGTACGGTCCCTGGAAGGACCCCGCGGCGAAAGGCTTTCCGAAGATCGCGACCTTTAGCAAAAACGCCATTATCCCGAATTTGTTCGGCGTTCACGCCGGCTGGCTCGTGGCCCTCGTCCTCGTCGTCGTCATGTATATTCTCCTTCGCAAGACCAAGCTCGGGTACGAGGTTGACGTGCTCGGCGAGAGCGAGGCGACCGCGCGCTACGCGGGCATCAGCGTTCTCCGCGTCACCATCGTCGCGGTGCTCATCAGCGGCGGGCTCTGCGGGGCCGCTGGCATGATGCAGGCGTCGGCCATCGAGCATTCGCTTTCCGAGCAATTGTCGGGCGGGCTCGGCTTCACCGCCATCATCACGACATGGCTCGCCCGCCTGAGCCCCCCGGTCGTCGTCGTCGTTTCGTTTCTTTTCTCGATGCTGCTCCAGGGCGGCTCGTTCCTCCAGAGCTCGATGAAGATCCCGTCGTCCGTCGCGGATATCCTTCAGGGAATAATTATTTTCTTCGTGCTGGGCAGCGAGTTTTTCGTGCGTTACAGATTCGCGCTGTCGCGTGAACCCAAGGGAGGGGTCAAGGAATGAACGCGTTCATCGAGTCCCTTTCGCTCTTCCTGCAGACTTCGGTGCAGATGGGCACGCATATCCTGTTCGCGACGCTCGGGGGAATTCTCTGCGAGAAAGTCGGCAATATGAACCTCGGAATCGAGGGCATGATGCTTCTCGGCGCCTCGGTCGGCTTCTCGGCGGCGATCTCCACCGGCGACCCGGTCCTCGCGATCGTCGCGGCGGGGACGGCCGGAGCGGTGGGCGCGCTGATTTACGCCGTGATAACCGTCACGTTGCGCGGAAACCAAGTCGTAACCGGCCTCGTCCTTACTATCTTCGGGACGGGCGTCTCCGGCTTTCTTGGAAAGGATCTTTCGGGCAAGTCGCTCCCGGAAAGCGTGACGCGCGCGTTCGCGCCGGCGCGCATTCCTGTATTGAGCGATATCCCCGTTCTTGGCCCGATGATCTTCGACCAGAGCGTCTACGTGCACCTTTCGATCGCCGTCGCCGTCCTGATGTTCGTCTATTTCAGGCACACCCATCCCGGGCTCAATTGCCGCGCGGTCGGCGAGAATCCCGGCGCCGCGGACGCTTCCGGCATTAACGTGTCGCTCTATAAATACGCGCATGTCGTGACGGGCGGCTTCCTCTGCGGCGTCGGCGGCGCGTGGCTTTCGCTCGTGTTCGTGCCGCGCTGGCAGGAAAACATCACCGCGGGCGCGGGATGGATCGCCGTCGCGCTCATCATCTTTAGCACGTGGAACCCGATGAAGGCGATCTTCGCGGCCTGGGTTTTCGGCGCGCTTAAGGGGGTCGGTTTCAAATTCCAGAATATCGACATGTCCCTGTTGGGCAACAAGATTGAGTTTTCCCCGCAGATCCTCGACATGATCCCGTACGTCGCGACGATCGCCGTGCTCGTCATCACCACGCACAGAAAGAAAAAGGAATACCAGGGCCCGAAGGCCTTGGGTAATCCCTACTTCCGCGAGGAACGGTAGGCCATAACCCGCGAACGGATCGCTCGCGGGCAACGCGATGCTCGCGGTTCCCGAGAAAATTGCGTTAAAAAAAAACAAGCCCGCGCTTTCGCGCGGGCTTGTTTTTTCTCAGGGCTATTTAACCGTCATCCTGAACACGCCGTCCCAGTCGTCCGGCGGCGGGTTCTTCGAGAAGTGCTCGATGCGCTCAAGATACACCTTTGAGGGGTTGTCGTTGAATTCCTTGATATTTCGCTCGAAGGCGCTCGCGGCCGTCTTCCAGCTGCGCTTTCTGTATGCCTTAAGTCCCGTCTCGAACGTTTCCTTGATCTTCACGAGCTTGGGATGGGCTTGCGGGATCGCCTGGAGAATCTCGTAAATGCGGACCGGCTCGGTCTTTCCCTTAACCGCGATAAAATCGAGCTCTCGACAAAGGAAGTGTTCCTGAACCTTAGTGTAAACGGCCTCGGTGATGATCGACTTTGAGCCGTAGGCCTTGTTGGCGCCCTCAAGCCTCGCGGCGAGATTGACAGTGTCGCCGATCGACGTGAAGTCCATTC
>DAOPXQ010000022.1:0-17158 GCA_035352395.1 Treponemataceae bacterium
CAGGAATTCCTTTACCCTTACCTTTACCTATTATTTTCTCAATTGCTTTTGAACCAATAGCTTTTCCTTGAGTAAGAATACCTCCAATATCTACTTTTGGAATTTTCGAAAATTCAGCGCCACAAAATATCATTTCCTGTAATTCATAGAGGTTATCCGGAAATAAACCAGCAGTTGCAGTCAAACCAACTGCTGCTATAGAGTTACCAATCCATGAAACTGGATCAGGAGAATTCTGCACTGCAGAGATACTATAATCTCTAGCAGAATTTAGTAATTCGTTAACATCTCGAATAGCAAAGTCTAATCCAGGAGTAACAAACTCTTCTCCGCCACCATCCGCTTTCAAAGGATCCAACCCCGTGGGATCTATGTACCTTATCGGGTTCTCATTGCAATACGCGAACCAGTTGACGCCGTCTCGGGCGGGGTCTTCGGTAATGAACCTCCCGAGATCGGGGTCGTACCAGCGGGCGTTGTAATAGTAGAGGCCGATGTCGGGATCGAATTCCTTGCCGGTGTACGAGGGGGTAAAACTCATCGTCGCGTTCGTGCGGATTACCGCGCCATAGGCCTCGTACGAGGCTTCCCAGACGATCGATCCGGAGGAATCGGTAACGACCTCGGACGTACCCTCATGATCTGTATGATGCCAGAACGTTGCGGAACCTGAGCCTGAAACGCGCGTCTCCGCCCAGGTTTCGCCGAGGGCCTGAACATACCGAACGGATACCTCACTGTCCTTGCGCCAAACGATATCGCCCGAGGCATCGTACTGCGTCTTTAATGATGTAAACGTAAAGCTTGTCAAAGATCACGGCAAAATGATCATTCGCGCGTACCGGTCATATACTTCGCGGACATCATCCTTCACGATTATAGTAAGGGTACAACGGATATGTCCAGCGAATAGCGATGCCGTGCGGTAACCTACTGCGCCGCCTCGCTGACCGTGATGTCCGAGCTTCCGCTACTATGATAGCCCTCGGTTTCCACGATCATATAGTTGAACTCGGTGCCAAGGTTCATGCCCTTCGCGGCCCAAGCGTCAAAGTGGTTGCCCGTCGTCACGGTACCGTTCGAGCGCCTAGTGGTACGAACGCTCCAATACTGATCGAAAGTCGCGGTGCCGTCGATCGAGGGTTGGTTGATGCGTTTGGTTTTGTAGATGTTATACGTCCCGCCGTCGGAGGTCAGCGTGCCAATGGAAGTGCCTCCCGGCGGCGTCCAGGCACCGTAATTCTCGACGATGTAATACTCGATGAGCGGGTTTCTGGTCCAACCATAGACGGCGAGATAACCATTGGAGCCGCCGTCAAAACTTCCGGAGAACACGACGTTCTTGCGACCGCCAACGCTCCAGCCCTTACCCGCGGTAAAATTGTCGCAGTTCGTCCAGGAAGTCGCGTAATTGCCGGCGGGGCCGAGCGTCATGTACACGGTTCCGGTGTTGGCGTCACTTTTCCAGAAAGAGTAGAAAAAGCCGTCGTGAGTCGATTGAACGTTCGTGCTGACGGCCCCGGCGGGAATGGTAGCCGCCGCGCTACCGCAACCGGCAAATGCCGCAATAATGCCTGCGGCCAATATCGCCGACGCGTACGGTCGGATAAAAGTCTTCTTCATTTCGATCTCCTTATTTACGCCAATTAAGCGAGCCGTTATCGAGCGACACCTCGTAGAAACCGCGCGGGTTCCACGAAATATCCACCCCACCCTGACTCAGCGTGCCGCCCGATACGGTTACGCGAAGATACTTGCCCGATGGATACCCCGCGGGCAAACTCCAGGTCCAGGTCTTCGCGTCGGCATTTCCGGTAGGCACGACCGCGCTCAGCGTCTTTTGCGCGAGCCAATAAGACCCGACCGTTTCCACCGTGTCGACCCAGATGTTTCCGCCGCGCTTTGCGTGGCCGATGCTGGCGGTTACGTCGGATGCCTGAACTCCGGCGTACCAGTTGGAGTCGGTGGGCAGGAGCGAGTGAAACAGGAAAATAACCCATGATTTTTCAGACGCGCTTTTATCGAGCGCCGCGTTAAACGCGGAGTTGGTCTGTCCGGCATCGACAAAGAAAACCGGCAAGCCAAGCGGGTCCGTCGAGTCGAGCGGCTTGACCGTACCCGAGTTAATCGTGCGAGCGAACAGGAACCGGCCGCCAAAGTTATTTTTCCAGTTGGTCTCGCCATAGGGATAGGCGAATGAGCAAGAAGCGCTTCCCCCAAGGGTAGTCTGGATATACGTAGCGCAATCCGCGACGTCCGCGTTGGCCGTATCCGCGGTGTACGCGGAATAGTGGTCATGACGCAAGGTGTGATTTCCAAGTTCGCAGCCGGCGGACAGCGCGTCTTTCCAAGCCGCTACCGCCGCGTCGCTCGAGGTCGTATGCATGTTTGGGGTCAGGTAAAAGGTCATTGGCACGCCAGTAGCCTTCAGCTCGGGCCAATGCGCCACGTGCGACGGCTGACCGTCGTCGAAGGAATACGATGCCGCTCCGTCGAATCCCGCCCAGTTAAGGATAGTCAAATCGCAGTCGGTTCCCGCCGGCGCGGGGATCGCGGTAGTTCCATCCGGTAGGGCGGGCAATGCAAGGTTAGAAACGGGGGAACGTTCCACGGCCGAATTCACGTACGGCGCGTCCGCGGAAAAGTCGTCCTCGGAGGCGGCTCCCGCGCAAGCCACGGCGAACAGCAAAGGAGCGGCAAACACCGCACAGGCGATCAAAGGGCTGGTTCTCAAGAGGTGTAAACTCATAATCGTGATTATACCCTAGAAAACGCGCTTACGGTGTAAATTTCGTTGCATTCTGTTCTGTTAGGCTTCTATCTTATAGATAAAATGGGACCCGATATGTCGAACGTATGATTCGCGGCGTTGGCGTCAGGGAATCCTGAATCCAAGGCCGAGCCCAATTCCGAAGTCGCTGTACGATAAAAGCTCGACGGAGGCCCAACCCCAAAAATACGGGCAGGTATAAGAGACAGTCGCGGAAAAGGCCTCGAAGGAATACGCATCGTACAAAAAATCGGGATAGCACAAACCGGCCGCCAGCTCGATCGCGATCGCGCTTTTCGACCCGACTTTGCTTGCGTAGCCGGCCGTAAAGGATCCCGAAAAGGTTTGCCCGTAGGGCGAGAAATCCAATTCATAATTCGCGACGGTGGAATGAATGGTCGCTATCGACGGTAATGTATTCCGGTACGCGAGATAATCCCCGAATTCCTTGTCATAGACAAAGTCCCCGCCGAAAGTAAAACGTCTCTTCCCCATGCCTAAAAAGCACGTCGGCTTAAGCTGCCCGGTAAAACCATACCCCATGAACGTTACGACCCGCTGCTCTCCCGTGGTATTATAGAAGCTCCGTGAATTCTCCGCATAATATCCGCTCGCGCCCATCCCAAGGGATAAAGAGAGGCCGGAACTGACCGGAAACAACACGGAGTTGACGATGCCGCCCTGAACCGCAAGGTCAAACCTTCCGGCCGAAAGATTCGGCGTTGACAACGCTTTGACGACGATACCGGCGTCCATTTCGGGTTTCGCGGACTCAAAGTCCTGAGTCGGGAATTTGAGCGAGTCATGACCGAAAACGCTCGCGGTATGGATCGTGTAGCAGCCGGAAAGCCCGAGAGACAGTCCGAGGATCGCGACGGCGAAAGCGTGCCTTGCGCACCGTTGAATTGCTATCATGCGTTATTTTTCCTTTTGATCATCGCAGGCGTAAACCCAGACCGACGGAGATTCCCGTATTCATGGATGGCGAAAATTCGCATCCTACCCATGTCCAAAAATGCCGACCCGTATACGTCGCGGTCAAGCTTGCCGTCAGGAACGGAAAACCCTCGTACAGGAAAGCCGGAAACGCGAGTCCCACGTTGACCTCGCCGGATACCGTATTCTCCTTGTCGAGGCAATTCGCGTAGCCAACCACTAACGAGGCGGACAGCGTCTGACCGTTCGGGGACAGATCGCACCGGTTATAGAAACTTGTTGAATAGGAGTTCGGCTCGTTTAAAGTCGACCGAAAGGCCAAATAGTCCCCAAACTCCTTGGCATATACGAAGTTTCCGCCAATGATAAACCGCGATTCATCCATTTTATAAAAAAAAGTCGGTTTAAGCTGGCCGGTAAAACCATAACCGGTGTACGTCATCTCCTCGTTCTCGGTGCCGTTAAAAACGCCATACAGGGTATTCGCCGCGTAATACCCGCTCACCGCGCCAGCGAGGGAAAACCGCAGGTTCCTCTGAAAGGGAAATACGAGGGTATGCACGTACCCGCCCTGGATCGATTCCGTCGTGGCTAGGTCGCAGG
This sequence comes from Treponemataceae bacterium, assembly GCA_035352395.1. GTDB lineage: Bacteria > Spirochaetota > Spirochaetia > Treponematales > Treponemataceae > Teretinema. The sequence goes on from DAOPXQ010000022.1 coordinate 4,310, forward strand.
CACTCTTCGTCGGCGTAGTCTTGACGACGATTCCGCCTTCCGAGACGAAATCCTTGCTGTTCATGCCCACGGACGGAAACCTGATCGAGTCGTGCATGAAAATACTCGCCGTGTGCAGACTGACGCATCCCGAAAGGCATGCCGCGACGGCGACGAGGGATAACATCGATACGATAGAGGGGAGCTTCCTTACATCATGACTTTTCATTTAATAATATGTTATCACGCGATTCGCGAAACGTCACGGCACTTCTTCGTGGGCGGACAGACAATCGCGGCAGCGCTCGATCACCGCGCGGGATAGCTCCGGGTTGTCGAGGATGACGCACTGGCGGCCGAGGCCCAAAACGACGAGCTCGGCATAGAGCGACGAGCCGAGCCGAACGTCGGCCCTGACCCAGCCGGGGCGATCCCAGGGCCCGACCACGTCGACGCGACCCGGGGCGATGCCTCGGAGATCCCGCACCCGGTCCTCGGGAAGACCCAAGGAGAAATGGAAGCCCGCCATTTCGCCCGCGAACTCGGCGGCGTGCGCGGGCCACCAGACCGAAAGGTCGAACCGCCCGTCCCGCGCAAAGGTTCCCGACAAGCGGACCGAGGCGAAACGCGAGACCCTGTACGTGCGCCATTCTCCGTCCCGGTAGCCCACGAAGTACCAGAGCCCCGCCTTTGCGACAAGTCCGTAGGCCTCGAGCCGGACAGCCTTGGAACCGCCATCCCACGATTGATAGTCGCCCTCGATCACCCGGTCTTCCCACACCGCGGCCTGAAGCGCCTCGAGATTCGGTTCCCCCGCCTCGTGCCACCACCACCGCGAATCGATGACCAGACGCTGCCTGAGGTGCTCCACGCCGCTCTCAAACCGGCGCGGCACGGAGGCCCGGAGCTTCCGCTGGGATTCGAGATACTCCTTTCCCCAGCCTAAGTCGTCGAGAAGGCGGGCATCGCCTGCCACCAACAGGGTCCGCAACTCGGCCTCCTTCATCCCCGTCAATGACGTGCGGTACGACGGGTCGAGCCAGATACCTCCGCCGGGCCCGCCTTCGGCCAATATGGGAACGCCCGAAATGGACAGGGCATCGAGGTCGCGAAGGATGGTTCGTCGGCTAACCCCCAAGGAGACAGCCAGCCGCGACGCGGTTGTCTTACCGTGATCCTGTAACGCTAAAATAAGGGATATGAGTCGATCTGCGCGCAGGGTGCACCTCCTTTTTGGGTGACACAAGTTGTCACCCACCCTGGCTTAGTATATACACAAGGAGTACATATGATCCATTCAATCGATCTTCCCGGCCACGGCCGTATCCACGCCGAATCCGAAGGAACCGGCCCCGCAATCGTATTCGTTCATGCCGACTTTGTGGACGGCCGCATGTGGGACGGCGTCCGTTCACTGCTCTCGGCGCGCTACCAAACGGTGGCTTACGACAAGCTAGGGTATGGCCGCTCGGAAGTCGCCACGGCCCCCGTGGTTCGCCGCCAGGAACTCGCGGCAGTCGTCGATGCCCTGGGCCTTGAGACCTTCCATCTCGTAGGCTGTTCCAACGGAGGCCAGCAAACCCTCGACTTTACGCTAGAGCATCCGGAACGCGTATTGTCTCTCACCATGGTCAATGGTTCGCCGTCGGGCTGGCAGCCCCTGGGCGAAATGCCGCCGCTCCTTATGGAGATGATCGCCGCGGTCCAGGCCGGGGACGTAGAGGCCGCCTCCGAACTCCAGCTGAGAATTTGGTTCGACGGCCCCGAACGGGACAAGACCCTATTCTCTCCGGCAATTCAGGAAAAGCGTAACCTGGCATCCGCGATGAACCGCATATACGTCGAGCGGGGTACCTTCTTTCAGGCCGATCCCACGCCCATGAACCCGCCAGCTCTGTCCCGACTCGTCGAGGTGAAGGCGCCAACGCTCGTGATCGACGGTCTCCACGACTGGGACGAAAACCATCGGGCCAACCGCGCCCTGGCCGAAGGGATTCCCGGGGCAAAAAAAATCGAGGTCGACGGGGGCCACGTAGCTCCCCTGGAAGACCCGGCGACCTTCGCGGAAGTATGGGAAGATATTCTGATCGATTGATCGACGAGGGGGTTGCAATGGACTACCGAAATTCTGTAGTCCATTGCGAGGGGGACGTACGGGAATGTATAGGATGCGTACGGTGAGCGCGTGTCGTGGGATGCAACGCGCCCTCCCCTGACAGATTCGCGAAGTGGCTTTATAATCGGGTTACGTATTTTTTAAACGGAGCAAGATAATGAAAACAAAAAAAGTCGTGACCCTGCTATTGTGTACGTTGCTCGCGTTCGGCTCGACGTGCGCCGAGGAAGGCCCTTCCGCGTGGTCGGCCGCGACTATCCCAAACCCGACGGAGGCCGGTACCGGCTACGTTACCTCGATCGGCGGCTATCTAACCGACGAGGAAATCGCGAGCATCAACGAACTGATCGTCGGGATCGAGAAAGATACTTCCGTCGAGATTGCCGTGGTCGTGGTGCCATCGCTCGCCGAGGATATTTTTACCGAATCTCAAGCCTTGTTCGACGCATGGAAGATCGGCAAGGCCGACAAGGACAACGGGCTCCTGATCGTTGCCTCGATAGAGGATCGGGATTTCAGAACCCATACCGGCTACGGCATGGAAGGAGTTTTTACCGACGCGGCTATCTCGCTTTTGCAGGAAACCATCGTGATTCCCGAATTCCGGCAAGGCCGATACGGGAAGGGCATCATCGACTACGTGACGGAAATCGGCCGATTAATCCGCGACCCGACCGCCCTCGAGGAGCTTAGTTCGCCGGATGCGCTTTCCGAAACGACAGGCAACGATGACAGGACGATTCGCGAGCGTATTTCCGGCTTAGGCGATGAGCTTGTGCCGTTCCTGATATTCGGCGGGGTGGGATTTCTTATTCTGCTGGGTGCGGCCGTTTCTTTCGTGACGGAAACGCGGGCCGTGCTCGCTAACCGGAAAAAACAATACAAGACCTACACGAGCGTCCTCGCCGTAGAGGGCAAGGGCATAGGCAAGCAGGGTTTCAGCATGCCGGCTTTTTTGTTTCCCTTCGGCGCGGTATTTTTCTCCGTTGGTCTCGCGATCGGCGATTTTCTGGGATTCAGGCAAATTGCCATGGTCGGGCTTCTGCCCCCGGCCATCGGTTTAGCCTTGTCGCTGGTGGCTATGCTTTGGAGCGGTTTCGTCAGGAAAGGCATCATTGAGCGTTGGAGAAAAGATCCCAGACTCTGCCCGGAATGCGGCGGCGAGATGAAGCGTCTTTCCGAGACGGACGACGACGCGTACCTTTTGCCGACGCAAATCAGGGAAGAGGAAATTAAATCCGAGGACTATGACGTGCATGTATGCTCTGCCTGCGGCGCGTCCACGATCGAAAAGTTCCGGGGAAGCCGCTATTCGCTTTTTACCGCTTGCCCTTCATGCAAGGCAATGGCAAGCAGGCAAAAAAACCGCGAGGTGATTCGCCGCCCAAGCTACACGCTAGCGGGCGAGGCATTGCTGCACTTTGAATGCCAGGCTTGTTCCCATGCCTTTACCAAATCGACGTCTATTCCGAAGCTGACCCGTTCGAGCGGGTCAAGCGGGTCAAGCGGCGGATCCTCCGGCGGCAGATCGTCATTCGGCGGCGGTAGCTCCGGCGGCGGCGGATCGTCGAGCAGCTGGTAGTAATCAGCTCTAGCACGGCTAAGTCTTACACACCACTCGTATCATTCCGATCGCGTACAGCGGGAGGTTTATCAATCCTGCCTCCCGTTTATAATCCGCTATACAACGTGTTTGTGGCATTCTCACGCGACGAGGGGGTAGCGGAGGACGCGCGAGAATCGGGCGGCCGGAGCGAGGGGGACTCGCGGGTGATTGGAAAAATGCGCAAGGTGAGGGCTTGGCACAGGATGCCAGGCGCCCTCCCCCTTTTTAATATCTTTCTACCTGATTTGACTTTCGGTTATACCGGAGTTATACTTATGGTATGAAGACGGCAGTATCGCTTCCAGAAGAGCTTTTCGAAGATGCCGAGAAAATGGCGAAGTCGATGGGTATTCCGCGGAGCCAGCTTTTCGCGAAGGCCTTGGAGGAATTCGTTTCCAAGCATAAAAAAGAGGGAATCACCGATAAATACAACGAGGTTTACTCGCGCGTCCCGTATGGTGACTCGCCGCACCTTGAGACCATCGGCGTTCTACAATTGCGGGAAGTGACGAAAAATGACGCGTGGTGAAATCTGGTGGGTTGATTTAGGAATCCCGTTCGGAAGCGAGCCCGGCTTTAATCGACCCGCGTTGGTAATACAGGCCGACGCGATAAACATCAGCAAGATTAACACGACGATAGTAATCCCATTCACGACGAATTTGTCGCTCGCCGACGCGCCCGGAAACGTTTTCGTTAGCAAGGAGGAGTCTCGATTGTCGAAAGACTCCGTCCTCGTCGTCTCTCAACTATCGGTGATCGATAAAAACAGGCTAATTAAGTACGAGCATTCATTGAGCCAAAAATCCTTTGAAGAAGTGGAAGACGGGATCAGGCTTATCCTTGATATTTGCTAAGTACGGCTCAAGACTGAAATGAAGGGCTCGGTGAGTTCCATGGTTAGGGGGAAGCTCGCGGCGTCGAGGCGGTGGGTTTCGCCGTCGAGCTGGACGAGGATGGGATTAGCGTAGTCGAGGACGAGGCGGTCCGCCGTGTAGAGAAGGACTTCCGAGAAGGGGCGATGCGTGCCGTTTTTGAAACGGGGCCGCATGGAGAGTTTTTTGATTAGCGGCATTTCGCGGACGCCGCAGACGTTATCGTCGTCGGGAAGGATCTTTTGGTTTGAGCCGTAGGTGCGGTGGCCCGATTCGCCCATGACGTAGAGGACCATGCGTTCGCGGTGGTTTATGATTTCCTTTCCGTCGAGATAGGCGCGGACGCCGAGCTCCCCTACTTTGTAGAGCCTGTTATAAAAGAGGCACGCGAGATCCACCCAGATTTTGTAAAAGTCGCCGGGGAATATTTTCTTGACGCGGTTCGTCATGTGGGTGATGAAGGCGTCGATGCCGACGCTCGCGATGTTAAAGGCGTACCAGGGTTTATTTCCGCCGCCATTCGGAAACACGCGCACGGCGCGACGGCGCGCGATGCGGGATTTTTCGGTAAGGAGCCTGAGGGTCGCGTCGAGGGTGCGGCCGTCGGAGCCGTCGTTCCCGGTGCCGAGGGGAAGCCTGAGGATGCAGATTCGATCGGGGATTTTTACAAGGCCCTCTTCCAAATACGCGTGGGCGAGTTCGGTCTGAATCTCGAGACTCGTGCCGTCGCCGCCCGCACCCACGATAAGATATAAGGCGTTGGGTGAATCGTCTGCGAGAGCCGCGTTGATCACGTCGCGCGCTAAAACCTGCGCATGTCCCGCGGCTTTCGTCTGAAGGACGGTGACCTCGCAGGAGGCGGTTCGCACGGGCAGAGCGTCGGCGCGTTCAAGCGCCTCGGCCAGCCAGCGGCGGTTTTGCGCGGCTTCGCGCTTTCGGGTAAAGCCGCCGGCCACTGGGTTCTCTATTACGGTGACGCGAAGCACCTTGCCCGTAAAGGCTTCGGCGCGGGAAACGATGCACTGTACGAGCTTCGCGTCGAGCATTGGTTAGTTTACCTTTTTGACGAACGCGTCCTTAAAGCCGAACTTCTTAAAGCGCTCGAGCACGGCGCCGTATTCGTCTTTGCCGATCGGTCCGATGAGGATCTTGGTCACCTCGCCTTTTTTGGCGACGGTTTTCTCCAGCACGTAAGGATACTTTTTTCCGTACGCGTCGATGACTTTCTTGACGTTGGCGCCGTCGGCGTAGCTCGCGATCTGAATATAGATCTGGCCCTTTTTAGCGGGCCCGGTCGAGGGAAGCTCGACGGGAGCGACAGCCACGGGGGCTACGATCGCGGGAGCGGCAACCGGCTCGGCTGCGGGCGCTTCGACGACGGGCTCGACGGTCACGACGACGACAGGCTCCGCGACAGGTTCAGCCACGGGCACGACGGGTTCCGCGACGACAGTAGGCTCTGGCGTTTTCGCAATCGGCGCTATCGGTTCGGCGACGGGAACGTCCGCAACGGCGGGAGCTTCCGGTTCCGCCGCGACGGGTTCCGGGGGATTCGCTTCCGCCGGGACGAGGGTTACATCGATTGCGGGCTCGGCCGGCGCTTCGGACGTATCGGCCACTTCGGCGGTTTCGGGATCCGGGATGATCGTCACCTCGGGTACCATGGTAACTTCGGGCTCTTCATAGGAGACGCCAGCGTTCTTCTCATCGGCCACGGGAACGGATTCGCCAGCGGTTACGGTTACGGGTTCCTCGGGCGTCTCGGGTTCTGCGGCAATCGTGGGCGCGGCGGATTCCTCCGGGATCGCGGGGGCGGTCTCAGCGGTTACTTCCGGGGTTGGTTCGGCGACGGCGACTTCGGTTGTTGCTTCCGGCGCGACTTCAGCAGTTACTTCCGGGATTGGCTCGGTTGTTGGTTCCGGGGTTGCTTCGGTTGTTGCTTCCGGCGCGGTTTCCGCGACGACGACTTCGGGTGCTTCTTCCGGCGGAACTTCGGCAACCGGAGTGGCGGCAACAGGAGTCTCAGCCGCGGGAACTTCTGCCGGCGGAACTTCGGCCACAGGGGCGGAGTTTAAGGGGACGAGTTGATCGGAAGAGTCCTCGCCAAAGGATTCAAGGTTTACCGGTTTGGCGGTTTTAGCCGCAACGTCGGGATTGACGTCGGGATCGGTCGTCTCGGTACCCGTGGGAGATACGCTGGTACCCTCGGCCGATCGCTCGGCGACCGGCGACGGGATCGATATACGCACGCGGCAAACGGCACCGGACGCGATGTTGAGCGCGGACGCGGTCTCGGGCGAGAGCACGGCGACGAGGCCGGGCATCCCGGCTGAACCGGTGATGATCGCGCGTACGGTTACGTCGGTCTCGAGATTCTGTATCTCAACGATAGTATTCTTGGGGAACATGTCGCTCCGCGCGAACATGCCGGAACCGGGAAATTCGGAGGATGCGGCGATGCCCGCGTTGCCTTCCCACACGGCCCAGGTAGCCGACAGCGGCACGAAAAGGAAAAGCGCCATCGCGCTTAAGAGCATAAAACGTCGTTTCATTTATTTCTTTCCCCCCTGTTCACTTCGCAATACTGCCGCAAGGGACGCCGCGCTGACTTGATCGGCGATCATCCTTGCCCTCTTGTATGGATCAAAATCCCTTATCTTCAATTTCGTCGCGTCGATCGTCTTTTCCTCGACGATTTTTGAGGACGACACGAGGACGACGCGCCAGACTATCGACCGCAATTCGGCGTAGCTGGTCTTTTTTTCCGTATCCTTGATCTCTTCGGGACCGTATTCCAGGTACACGGCGATTACGTAATCGGAATAGCCGAAGGCCGCTTCCTTTACGGAGAAGTTCTTCTTCTTGAACGACGAGCCTTCCATCGCGATGGGCGTGTTGGAAACGATATGGCCACCATCGAAGTAATCGTTTAAAATCTCGTCCTCGATCGTCCTGGACATCTCCAGGGCGACGACGGGGGCTTGGGCGTTCTGCGCGAGCGCTATGGTCACGGACTCCGCGTACGCGGCCGCCGAAATAGCCATTAATGAGACGCACGCGACGATAATCTCGAATGAACGCATGAAGACCTACCTTTCTCCGTAAGTATCGGTATGCCCCGGCGACATATGAGAAAAATCTTCCATACCCCAAAAGTATTCTCATTTAGGGCACGTTATGATATTGTTTTCGAGATGAATTACTACGCTATGCAGGTTAAGACCCGCTCGGAGGACACATACATAAAACTCGCGCTGTTGTCCGTCGGTCGGGGGCAGGTCGGGCCTGTGCGGCTGCTCTTTCCACGCCGAAAAATGCCGGTACGGAGACGGGGCGTCATGAAATCTGAATTGCAGCCCGTTTTCCCGGGCTACGTGTTCCTCGAGGTAGAAGCCGAGCTTTCGACCGAACTATACTGGTCGCTCCGCACGACGCCCGGCTTTTTCCGTTTTCTGCCGGAAAACACCCTCGCAAAACCGCTCGAGGGCCGCGATCTCGCCATGCTGCGCCACTTTCTCTCGTTCGGGCCGGTGGCGGAATCCTCAAAGGTAACGTTCGACGAGCAAGATCGCATTCAAGTGATATCCGGGCCGCTAAAAGGACTTGAAGGAAGGATAATAAAGGTCGATAAGAGAAAAGGACGGGCCAAGATCAAGCTTGACCTCTACGATGAGTCTTTTCTTATCGATCTCGCATTCGAACTGATAGGCCAACACTGATGACACGGGATTACTCGGAAACCAACATTTACATTATCGGGGCGGGGATCGCGGGAACGATGCTCGCGAGGGAAATCCGCGAAAAGGGCATTTTCGGCACCGTTATCGCTTTTTTGGACGACGACCGGAACAAGATCGGAAAGTCGATCGACGGCGTCCCGGTTCTCGGGCCCATCCGTCAGATCGCCCGGCTCGTGCGCATCGGGCCGAACGACGAGGCGCTTATCGCGATCCCGAGCGCGGGGCCGGATACCCTCCGAGAGATTTACGACGTACTCAAGGCGGCCGGATTCAGCAGAATCAGGCTCCTTCCCAATATAGCCCAAATCGTCGAGGACAAGGCTCACCTTATCCAGGCGCGCGATATCAACCCGCAGGACCTGCTCGGCCGCGCGCCGGTCGCGATCAGCCTCAAGGAAAGCCTCGCGTACCTTCGCGGAAAGCGCGTGCTCATCACGGGCGCGGGCGGCTCGATCGGCGGCGAACTCGCGAGGCAGCTCCTCTCGGGCGGAGCCGAGCGCATCTACCTCTTCGGGCACGGCGAGAATTCTATCTACCAGATCGACCGAGAGCTCAGGCTCCTGCAGGAAAGCGGCGTCGGCGAGAAGGCGACGATCGTGCCCGTCATCGGCGAGCTGAAGGACCGCGACTATATGCGGTTCATCATCAAGCAGCTGAAGTGCGACGTGGTGTTCCACGCGGCCGCGTACAAGCACGTGCCGCTGATGGAGGCGAATCCCGTCGCCGTCGTGGAGAACAACGTGTACGGCACGAAGAACCTCCTGGACGCGTGCCTAGAGGCGGGCGTTAAGCGATTCGTGTTGATATCGACGGACAAGGCGGTTAACCCCGTCTCCATCTACGGCGCCTCCAAGATGCTCTGCGAGCGCATGACGCTCGAGGCCGCGAAATCGGCAAAGCCGGGTGCCGACGGCGAGACTCCCTCGTACATGTTCGTCCGGTTCGGCAACGTACTCGGTTCCCGCGGCTCGATCGTGCCGCTCTTCGTGGACCAGATCCGAAAGGGCGGCCCCGTGACCGTGACCGACCCGAACATGGTGCGCTTCTTCATGACCATCCCGGAAGCCTGCTCGCTCGTCCTCAAGACCGGCGGCGTCGGCATGAACGGGCAGTCCTACGTCCTCGACATGGGCGATCCCGTGCGCATCTACGACATAGCCGAGCAGCTGATCCGCTTTATGGGATACGAGCCGAACCGCGACATCGAGATATCGATCGTCGGCGCGAGGCCCGGCGAGCGGCTCGACGAACCTCTGTGGGGTTCGGACGAAAAGCCCACGAAGACGCCGTACCAGAAAATACTTCAGCTTTCGCGCGAGAGAGCGGCCACGAGCCCGCGCGACATCGCGTCTCTCGTCCGCGCGCTCGAGCCTTACTGCAAGCTAGATCCCGCCCGCGCGGGGGATTACCGCAACAAGCGGGAGCTGATCGCCGCGATGACGGCCGAGATTCCCTCGCTTGGGGAGCTTTCGCATGAGTGAGCAAGCCGCCACCCCGGGATTCGTCCCGTTTTTTCTGCCGTCCATTTCCGAGGCCGAGGAGCAGGCGGTAATTCGCGTGCTCCGCTCGGGATGGCTCACCACCGGGAAAGAGGCTATCGAGTTCGAGCGCGAATGGTCGGCCTTCACCGGGGCCGAGCACTCGCTCGCCGTCAACAGCGCGAGCTCCGGTCTGATCCTGGCGATGGACGCGTGCGGCGTCGGGGCGGGAACCAAGATCCTCACGACGCCCTACACCTTCATCTCCACCGCGACGAGCGCGCGCCACCTCGGCGCCGAGGTCGCTTACGCGGACATTAACGCAAAGGACTATTCCATAGACCCCAACCGCGTCGAGGACGCCGTGAAGAAAGACCCGACCATCCGAGCCATCGTGCCGGTGCACATCGCGGGAAACCTTTGCGACATGGACGCGATCAACGCGATCGCGAAGCGCCATGGGCTAAAGGTCATCGAGGACTGCGCGCACGCCTTCCCTTCCCGCTCGCCCAATGGCTTCGCGGGAACGCTCGGCGACGCGGGGGTATTTTCCTTCTACGCGACGAAAACGATAACCACCGGCGAGGGGGGAATGCTCTGCTTCCGCGACGGAGAGATGGCGGCTCATGCGCGCGTGATGCGCTCCCACGGAATCGACCGCACGGTATGGGACCGTTACACCTCCAAGAAAGCGTCGTGGATGTACGACGTCGTCGAGGAAGGATGGAAGTTTAACCTGCCGGATATCCTCGCCGCGATAGGCCGCGAGCAGCTCAAGAAAGCGGACTCTCTTTTCCGCCTGCGCGCCGACATCGCCGCGCGCTTTAATCGCGCGTTTTCGGAACTCGACTTCGTCGAGATCCCGCCTGATGGGCCGGGTAACGCGTGGCACCTCTACCTTCTCCGCCTGAAGCTCGACGCGCTCGACTGCGACCGAGACGAATTCGCGCAGGAACTGCAGGACGCGGGCCTCGGGATCTCGATGCACTTCATTCCGCATTTCGAGATGACCTGGGGAAAAAAGAGATACGGCCTTGACCGCGGGGACTTCCCCGAAGCGACGAAGAAATTCCTCCAGACGGTCACTCTGCCCTTCTGGCCCGACATGACCGACGCCATGGTCGAGCGAGTAATTGAAACCGTCGCGGCCGTCGGCAAGCGGCACTCGAGGCGCGGTAAATGAACGGCCCGACCTTCTATACCGACGTCGAATTCCCCAATCAGCACTACGGGATGCTCATTCGCTCCCCGATCGAGCGCGGGCACTTGGTGGACATTCAGCCGCCGAAACTGCCCGACGGTTTTTTCATGTACACGGCGACGGACGTTCCCGGGGAGAACAAGGTCTCCGCGATGGGAACGACGATCCCCGTCTTTGCCGCGTACGACATCATGTACCTCGGCGAGCCGCTCGGAATAATCGTCGGCCCGGACCTGGACACCGTGCAGGAGCTCGTTTCCGAGGTTCTAATAGAGACTGAAGTGCTCGAGTCCTACGCCTTCGACGAGAAGTTTTCGGCCGCTCAGGTCGTCGGGAAGCGAGTCATCCTCGAGGGAGACCCTGACGAGATTCTCGCGGCCGCGGGACGCGTGTTCGAGACATCGTCCTCCGTCGGCCCGCAGGACCACTTCTACGCCGAACCGCTCGGGACCAACGTGCACGTCGCCGACGGAAAACTCGAGATACTCACCGCGACCCAATGGCCGTTCCACGTAAGGTCTTCGGTGTCCGCCGTCCTTGATCTTGACTTAGGCGACATCGTCGTCAGGCCCACCGCGATCGGCGAGGCGCTCGACGGGAAACTATGGTTTCCGTCCCTGCTTTCCGCGCAGGCGGCGCTCGCCACGGTTCTATGCAAAAAACCGGTCAAGATCGCGTTCTCGCGCCAGGAGGACTTCCTGTTCTCCGTGAAGTCCGCGCCGATGCGCATACGCTTCAGGACCGCGCTTAACGACGACGGGAACATCGCGGCGATGGTCGTCAGGGTGCTCATCAACGCGGGCGCCTACAGCCCGCTTATCGACGAAATCATCGATCGCGTCACGGTCGCGTGCGCGGGCCTTTACTCCGTCAGCGCGTTCAGGATCGAGACCTACGCCCTAAGGACGAACCTTCCCCCGATGGGCGCGCTTTCGGGATTGGGCGAGGCGCCCGCCCTCTTCGCGCTCGAGACGCACGTCGCCTCGATTATCCAAACGCTTGGGGTCTCGCCCGTCGAATGGAAACTCATGAACACGATCGCCGCAGGACGCCGAACCGTCACCGGCGAAAGCTCAAGCGGCGAAGCCCGGCTCACCGAGCTTTTTAACGCGGTTTGCCTCGCGAGCGACTTTACCCGCAAGTACTCCGCGTACGCGTACCTCAACGCCCGACGCGCGGGATATCGCGACGGTCCGCTCCGAGGCATGGGAATCGTCTGCGGGTATCAGGGAAACGGCTTTATCGGAAAGACGCTCGCCTCGACCTCCTACGCCGTCGAGGTTTCGATGGAAACGGACGGGCAGGTCCATATCAAGTGCGGGTTCTTCTCGCAGTCGATGAGAAAAATCTTCTCGCAAATCGCGACGGAAACGCTCGGCATAGAGGAGCGCAGCATCTCGTTCACCGGCGTCGACACGTCCACGATGCCCCCGACGGGACCCGACACCCTCTCCAGCAAGATCGCGATACTCGCGCCGCTCATGGAAAAATGCTGCCAGACGATTCAGAGGCAGCGATTCAGATCGCCCCTGCCCATCTCGGTAAAAAAGGTCTACAAGCCCTCGCGAAAGGACGCGTGGGACGAGGCGACCCTGAAGGGGAAGCCGTTCGTTTCCGTCACTCCCGCCGTTTGCGCCGTCGAGCTCGAGCTCGATCCCCTCACCTACGAGGTCATCGTCCGCGGGATCTGGATCGCGTGCGACGCGGGGAAGATCTATAACCGCGCGGCCGCGCTGACCACGATCCGAAAGACGATCCCCATCGCGCTCTCGCGAATCCTGACCGAGCATATCCTCACGAAGGACGGAAAGTACGCGCCGAAGGACTCTACGCAATACGACCTTCTGCAGCCGT